>JANOAS010000228.1:0-4371 GCA_031411255.1 bacterium | reverse complement strand
CGCGGGCGGAGCGGGTGGGGAATGGGGCGTGGACTTCGCGTGTGGGGAATTGGGATCTGTCGGGGAATTCGTCGTGGTCGGCGACGGGCGGGCGGAGTGGCGGCGGGGGCGGGCGCATTAATCCGCAGACGGCGTCGGGTGCGAATTTCGAGCAGACGGTGTCGGGGCTGGTGCCGGGTGTGCCTTATGTGCTGACGGGCTGGGGCTCGGTCGTGGCGGCGGATGTTCGTATCGGGGTGAAGAACTACGGCGGCGCGCAGTTTTACGATACGCTGACGGGCACGGGGTTCACGGCGGCGGAGGTGCCTTTTACCATGGGGACGACGAACGCGTCGGCCCGCGTCTTCGCGTGGGTGCCGACGCAATTTGGCGATGCGTATGCGGATGACATGCAGGTGCGGCGCGCGGCGGCGACGATGGACGCGGGGTTTGAGTCGGGCGTGAAGGACGAGTTTTGGTCACCGTATGGGGATACACTGGTCCACTCGTCTTCGCCGGTGCGGTCGGGCGCTTACGCGTTTCGATTTAACAACCCGGCGGCGGACCGCGGGACGGAGCAGGCGATCGTGGGGCTCACTCCGGGTGCGACCTACCGGCTGTCGTGCTGGATTCGCTCGGATAATCAGTCGCTGCTACTCGGTGTGAAGAATCACGGCGCGGCGCAGACATCAACGAGCAAGACGGGCGCGGGCAACACGTGGACAAAGCACACGCACACGTTCACGATGGGCGCGACGGCTACGAGCGCGACGGTGTTTGCCTACATCCCCTCGACTGCGGCGACGAGCGTGGTGGATGTGGATGATTTCTTCCTCGCCGAAGCGCTGGGGGCAACGTGGACGGCGACGGACATCGGCACGGTGGGGCTGACGGGCGAAAGCGGGATGCGCAGCGGACGCTGGGTGATGCGGAGCTCGGGCAGCGATATTTGGAGCACGGCGGACAGTCATCGTTTTGTGCACTCGGGGCTGACCGGCGACGGTGCGGTGACGGCGCGGCTGCGGAGTTTTGAGACGGCGCAGGGCACCTCAAAAAGCGGCGTGATGATGCGGGCCTCGCTCTCCGCCGATTCCGCAATCGTGCATCTCGGCTGGCGGGGCGACAACCGCATGGAAACGATCCGCCGCACCGCCGCCGCCGCAAGCGCCACCGCCGACCTCGGGGCTGCGGGAGGACGTGTGGAGTGGGTGCGCATTCACCGGCGCGGAAATGTGTTCACCACGTCGCACTCGCCGGACGGCATCACGTGGACGATCTTGGGTGCGCCGCAGACCATCACGATGCCTGCCGCCATTTTCGCGGGACTCTCCGCCTGCGCCGCGGCGACGACCGACTGGACCGAGACGAGCGCCGAGAGTTTGAGTGTCGCATCGGACACTGCACCGACGATCACCGGCCCAGCAGACCAGTCCATCGGAAGGAACACCGCGACAGCTGCGCTGGCGTTTACAGTGGGCGATGATTTCACGGCGGCGGCGGCGCTCACCGTCACGAAGGCATCGTCGAACACTACGCTCGTCCCCGCTGCGAACATCGTGCTCGGCGGCAGCGGCGCGAACCGCACTGTGACTGTCACGCCGGCCGCCAGTCAAAGCGGCACCGCGACCATCACGCTCACCGTGAGCGACGGCGTGCTCACGACCAGCGACACGTTTTTGCTCACCGTCGTGGACCCAACGACGCCCGTGACGATTAGCTCGTCCATCGCCACAAGCGCCGACGACGCCGAGGAATCCGCCGCTGGTGTCGTGAATCTCACGAGCACGGACCTCGAACTCGTGGACGACGGCGGGCTTCAAAACGTTGGCATGCGTTTCACCGGGCTTGTGATTCCGCAAGGAGCCATCGTCAGCAGCGCGACGATTCAGTTCAAAGCCGACGAGGTGCAAAGCGAAGCCACCACCCTCGACATTGCAGCCCAAGCCGCCGACACCGCACCGGCTTTCACCACGACCGCCAGCGGCCTGAGCAGTCGTGCCGTCACAAGCACGAGCGTCCTCTGGCAGCCGTCCGCGTGGGTCACCGTCGGCGAAGCAAGCGCCGCCCAGCGCACGCCAAACCTCGCCGCCATCGTCCAGGAAATCGTCTCGCGTCCCGGCTGGGCCAGCGGCAACGCCATCGCATTCCGCGTCAATGGCGCCGGCCACCGGACGGCCGAGTCGTTCGATAAAGCTGGTGGCGTCCCTGCGAGGCTCAGCGTCACCTATTCCGTCGAGTCCAGCGCATCCTTCGCGCAATGGATGACCGCCTACCCCGCGCTCGCCGGCAACAACGCCCTGCGTGCCGCGAACCCCGACAGCGACGAATTCGACAACCTGCTCGAATACGCCCTCGCCACCAGCCCGGCGCAGTCGAACGCCGCGCCCTACATCGTCACTCAGCAAGGCAACACGCGCATCTTCAACTACACCCGCCCAAGCCTCGCGCCGGACCTCACGTTTGCCGTCGAGTGGAGCAAGACCCTTGCCGCCGCAAGCTGGAGCACTGCCGGAGTCACGCAGCAAATCACGAGCGATAATGGCACCACACGAACGGTGAAAGCCGCCGTGCCCGCAGGCACCGCCGCACTATTCCTGCGGCTGAAAGTGAGCGCGCCATGACCCTTTCGTAATTCAGGAAGTCTTATCCTGACACCGCAATCCACCATGAGGCACACCACACTCAATCTCATCGCCTGCATGGCGCTGCTTTTCCTTTTTGGAAATACAGCTCGTGCGCAGTTCGCGCTGAGTCCGGGGTGGGCTGATGAGTTTTCTTATAGCGGGGCGCCTGACCCATTGAGGTGGGGTTTTGAAACGGGCGGTGGTGGCTTGGGGAATAGTGAACTCCAGCATTACACATCGAGGACGGAGAATGCGCGGGTGGAAAATGGGGCACTGATCATCAATGCGCGGCAGGAAAATTATGGCGGCAATGCGTTCACTTCGGCGCGGATGCACTCGCAAGGGTTGGGCGACTGGAAGTATGGGCGCGTGGTGGTGCGGGCGCGGTTCACGGGTGCGAATGGGACTTGGCCGGCCATCTGGATGCTGCCAACGGATTGGGTCTATGGCGGCTGGCCAGCGAGCGGGGAAATCGATTTGATGGAGCATGTCAGCACGCACGGAACTTCGGTGCAGGCGTCCATTCACACGCAGGCATACAATTTCCAAATCGGCACGGCACGCACCGCGATACAGGGCGGCATCGATTACTGGAACTGGCACACTTACACACTCGAGTGGTTCCCGCACCGGTTGGACATCTGGGTGGATGGCACGCGGTATTTTTCGTTTCATGATGGGTATGCTGGCTGGACGAAGTGGCCTTACGATCAGCGGTTTCATCTCATGCTGAATATCGCGGTCGGCGGCTGGGGCGGTGCTCCAAATTTCACGAGCGAGACGATGGACATCGACTACGTGCGCGTTTTTCCCTACACGGGAGCGACGCAAGTGCCGGTGGATTCGGCGCAATGGTTCCGGCTGGTGAACCGGAGTTCGGGCAAGGTGCTCGATGTGGATGGGCCTTCGACGGCGGATGGCGCGAACGTTCACCAGTGGTCGTGGCTGGGCGCGAACAGCCAGCAATGGCGGGTGGAATCGGGAACGGACGGCGGACTGAAAATCATCAATCGTCACAGCGGTAAATTGCCGGACGTGCCGAATGGCTCATGGGCCGACGGGGCCAACGTGCAGCAGTGGGCGGACGTGAGCACCGCGCAGCAACGTTGGTGGCTGCAACCAGTGGGCGATGGCTACTACAAGCTGGTCAATCGCGAGACGGGCCGCGTGATGGAGGTGGCCGCGAGTTCGTCCGCCGATGGCGGCAATGTGCAGCAATGGAGCTACGTGGGCGGGGCGAATCAGCAGTGGCGCGTGGAGCCGCTCGGGGCGGCAACTCCTGGAACGCCGACGGGTGTTGCTGCGACGGCTGGTGATGCGATGACGACGCTGACGTGGAGTGCGGTGCCGGGTGTGAGCGGCTATCGGGTGAAGCGGGGGACGGTGAGCGGCGGACCTTACACGGCCATTGGCACGGATGTGGTGGAGCCGTTGTTTGAAGACCGCACGCGGAGTGAAGGAACACGTTATTACTACGTGGTGGTCGGTTGCCTCGCGAGTGCCGAGGGTGTGGCTTCGGCGGAAATCACCGTCGGTCCCTACGGCCTGCCGCCGGGATGGTCGCGGCGGGACATCGGAACGGTGGGTGCAACTGGTTCGGCAAACTTTCAGGCCGGACAATTTGTGCTGGCGGGAGCAGGCGCGGACATTTGGGGAGCGGCGGATGAGTTCTGTTTTACGTCGGTGGAAATGAATGGCTACGGCACCTTCATCGCCCGCGTGGACAGTTTGGAAAACTCCGACCCATGGGCGAAAGCGGGCATCATGA
>JANOAS010000227.1:0-21202 GCA_031411255.1 bacterium | reverse complement strand
TGGTCAGGGAAGACACGGCCTGTTCCAGTCCGGTCAGTTCGGGGGCGGTGGAGAGTTGGTTCAGTTCCGTGGTGGTGAACAGCTCCGCCGGTTTGGTGGCGAGTTTCTGCCACGCGTCCCGGGCGTCCTCGATGGCGCTGCGGATTTCTTCCTCGATCTTGAGCAGCGAGCCGGCCTCGCCGGCCAGTTGCATCTTGTCGAAGATGGCCTCCAGCAGCCGCAGGCAGACGGCGCGTTCCGCCGCCGGGAATTCGCGTTCGACGAATTCGCGCAGCAGCTCCTTCTCGCCGGGCATCGGCTCGGCGCAGACGATGTTCGAGCGTTTGATGGGCGGGCGCTCCGCCGGCTTGAGGCCGAGCCGCTGCCACGCCTTCTGCGCCCGCAGCCAGAGGGAGAGGCCGGCGATCTGGGCGCAACGCGGGTCGATGTCGATGCCGTGGAGGTTGTGCTCGATGATGAGGCGGGGCACGTCCTTCAGGAAGGCGTCCTTGCCGGCGTAGGTGGCGTGCAGGGATTTCATCCCCGGCGGCCGGCTCAGGGCGTCCGCGCCGAGGCTTTCCTCCAGCGCCCACGCTTCGTCGTAGATGACCTCGAACAGGTCGAAGGCGTAGAGGCCGAAGTGCATCGAGCCGCAGGCGGGATCGAGCATCAGGATGGTGCGCGGGTCCTTGAGCGGGCGGTGGGGGATGTGGACGGGCTCGCGCAGGAGGTCCTCTTGCGATTGCGGATTGCGGGTTTCGGATTGCGGAGTGGCGGAATCGCCCGGCGGAGCCTCGCCAGGCTGGAGGAAGATTTCGTTCGGACGGCGGACGAGGTAGCGGCATTGCTCCTTGAGCGAGGTGGTGCCCTGCGTCATTTCAAACCAGAGGCGGCCCAGCGTGTTGTCGGTGAGGAACTCGACCACGTAGCGCGGGGTGAAGAACTGGTTTCGCACGGCCAGCTCACGGCTGTTGCGCGGGGCGGAGGATTCCTCGCGCATCTTTTTCCGCTCGGTCGGGTCATTGTAATACTGGTAAATCCAGCCGATAGCCTCGTCCTCGGTCCAGAGGAGATTAAACTCCGCCGGGGTGAGGTCCTCGCGGGCGGCGGCGGAGCCGGTGCCGTTGAGTTCGCGGAGGACGGCCTCAAGGGCGTCCTGGCGGGGGAAGAGGAGGCCGGCGGGGTCCCAGCAGCTGAAGAGGACGCCGAGGTCGATGGCCAGCTCGTCGAACAGGAGGAAGAGGTAGGCGCGGTAGGCCTCGAAGCGGGTGCCGAGGGAACTGCCGGCGGACTGGAGGAAAAGCTCGAAGCCCTCCGAGGCGATGCCCTGGCGGACGCACTCCAGGACGATGTCGCGCTCCTCTGCCATGCGGAGGGCGGCGAGGCGGTTGAGGACGGTGAAGGCCTGCTCCCGGGTGAGGCGGCTGACGGCCTCCTGGCGGGCGGCGGCGGTCGGTTTTCCCTGGGCGATGAGGCCGGCGGCGAGGTGGTCCAGCCGCTCCCGCAAGAGCCGGGCGACCTGCGCTTCCTCGTCCGTGAGGTGGGCCAGGGCGGACCATGGGGCGACGGTGCCGTCGTCATTGATGCCGAAGGTCGTCCGGCGCTGGGCGGCGAACTCGGCATCCAGAAGGCCCCGGCAGGTGGTGACGGTGCGCTGGAGGAGGTTGCGTGTTTTCTGGTCGAAAGGCATGAAAAAAAGGCCGGAAGGCCGGTGGGGGAGGGAAGGGGGGCGGATCAGTCGAGGTCGATCTCGATCTCTGTGATGGTGCGGGCGCGGAGGGAGGCGAGGCCCGCCGTGAGTGCGGCCACGGTGCGGGCGAGGCCGGCGTGGTCTGCGGAGGTGTAACGGCGGCGCAGCCGGATGCCGAGCGGGGCGGGAGGGGAGGAAGCGGGTGCGGCCTCGTCCGGGGCGGGCTCCGTAGTGGCGGCGGCTGCGTCCTGAAGCCGCTGGAACCGCTCAAGGACGGCGGAGCGGATCTGGGCGAGGGCGGAGTCCATTTCCATGCGGCGATTCAGAGCCCGCAGAATGCCGGTCATGTCCGTGGCGGCAAGGGGAGTGAGCGCCTCCAAGCGGAGGGAGAACTCCGCCCGGTCCGACTCCGGCAGCGCGGACCATTCCGCGCCGGAGGTGATGGAATCCCGCTGGGTGGCAAGGTGGGCGGCAATCTCCGCAGCGAGGGACTCCGCCGCAGACTGGACGTGCTGTCTGAGAAAGGTGAGGCCGCTGCGGATGGCGGGGCCACTGCCGTAGAAATCCTCCCGGGCGAGGTGCTCGGCGAGTTCGTCCCGGGTGCTCCGGGTGGAGGAGGCCAGCTGGCCCAGCACGCCGAGGGCGGGCAGATCTTCGATCTTTTCGTCCAGGGTGGAGGCCTCCAGGGCGGCCTCACCCAGACCTTCATTGAGCGCCTTCCTTACCTCGGCGGCCCAAGCGAGATTGTCCACCAGGGCGGACTGCTCTGCACCGAGGGTGTGGGGGGCGTCCGAGGCATCGCGGTCAAGGATCTGGGCGAGCTGCTTGCACAGCGACTGGGCGCGGTCCGAGCCGGGCAGATTGAAGGAAGCGAGTTCGCGGGGGAGGCCGGCGTAGTCGTTTCGGAACTCGGGGAAGTGCCTGAGGACGGTCTGACTGATGCGAGGAGCCATGGGCAGGACCTTGTCCCCGGTGAGAGTGAGGAGGCGGCTGGCTGCGAGGTTGAGGGTTTCCTGGGGGATTTGCTTGTCGTTGGTGGCGATGTCGATCTTGGCGAAATTGGCATTGTTTTTCAGGGCCTCGATGGCGCGGGGGCCGACGGCCTCCAGCCACTGGCTGCCGACCTTGATCCTGACGGCCTGGGAGATGAGGAGGCCGGCCACGAGGTAGCGGGTGGTGTCCTTGAACCAGCCGCAAGGGGCGCTGTTGAACCTGTCGAGGAGGCTCTTGCCATCGACCTCGCCCCGGGTACGGAGGTGGTCGAGAATGGCGACGAGGGCGGGGTGGTCGGCCCGGATTTTCGTGGCGGTGCCGGCCTTTTCCACGATGCCGAGGGGGTCGAGGGCGGAGGGGATGACGGACAAATCCGGGGCGGTGAGGAGTTTCTCTGCTGCTGCGCCATCGAGGTTCTGCGGCGCGTGTTTGTAGGAGGGGAAGACCTCCGCCGCGACGTGTCCGAGCTGGCCATTGCACGCGGCCCGCAGCTCGGTGCCGCGATGCGAGACGGCGGTTGCTGTTCCCCGGAAGATGAAGGAGCCCTTGAGAAAGGAATTCTGGAGGGCGGTGTCGAGGTCGCGCTTGGCCTGGTCGGCCTTCGTTTTCTGGTTTGCCACGTACTGGGAGACCTCCTTTTCACCGGCGGAAGTGCGGTGCTTGAGGTGGATCTGCTCGCAAGCGTAGATACGGACAAGGAGGTCGCGAATGGCCGGCGAGTCCTCGCCCACGAGGTAGATGGTGTTCTGGTTGGAGGGGACGCGGGAGTCATTCTGCCGGTCCACGACGCGGCCGGCGGCCTCCTGAGCGCGGACGAGTTCCAGATGGATCTCCACGTCCTCACGCGAGTGGGTGACGGCGACGGGCATGGTGCCGTGGAGGAGCTTCACCTGGGCTTTGACGTTCTTCGTGTTTTCCAGCCGGGCGGAGGGTTCCGGGCTGAAGATGAGGTCCCTGAGGATTTCATTCAGGATGGAGAGTTCATCGCTGGTTTTGGGCTTCAGCGTCTGCTGCTCGGTCATGATGCCGGAGACGGCCTCGCTCATGAAGCGGAGGGAGCCGTCGATTTCTTCCAGAGGCAGTTCCTTGTCCTCCAGAAGTGCGGTGATGGCTGCCTGGACGGCCTCGAACTGGGGCGTGGCGCTGGCGGAGGGGTGCAGGAGGGCGGCCACATTGTGCGGACTGACGGGGAAGCCTTCCACAAATTGGAGGACGGCCACCGTCTTGGCCACCTGGTGGTGGAGGGAGCCGGCCCCATGGGATTCGGCGACCTTGGCCACGGTCTCGACAAGCTGGCGGTTGGCCCGCTCAAGGTCCGTGCGCAGGGTGTCGAAGAAAAGGTCGGCCGTGGCCAGGGTGCCGACGGGCCTGTCCGCGAGACGGACTCCCGACTGCTGCCCCTTGATGTCCACGAGCACGTCCTGAATGACCTTGAGCGTGGAGCGCAGGCCCACGCCGCCGGTAGAGCGGGCCAGAGTGCGCAGCAGTTCGAGCAAAATATTGAAATGCTGGGGCAGGAAGGGATACAGCCGCACAAAAACCTCCCCGTCGAACTGGGTCTGGATGCGGGTGTTCTGGAGCTGGGTGGCGGAGGCGAGAGCCCCGGAATGGTCGTTGAAAAGCTTCTTGAGTGCGACGCCGGCTTCCGGGGATTTCTTGAGCAGCCGGAGGTAGGTGATTTCACGGATGTCGGTGGACTCGATGTCGATGCGCAGATTGTCCGGGAAGCGGTCCTTGAGCTTGAAGAGGGGGCCGGCCATGGGCAGGGTCTGCTGGGCGGTGGCGATGATCCACGCCTGACCCTGGCCGATGTTTTTGAGGTTTTCGGCAAAGCCCTGAACATTCAGGATCAGGCGGTCTGTGCCTTCGATGAACTGGCCGACTTCATCGAGAATGAAAAGCACTCTGCGGCTCCCCGACCGGCGCTCGATGAGGCCGAGCATCTGCTTGAGCCGCTCATCTTCGCCATAGATGGAATCCACTTTGACGCGGGAGAAGCTCTCCTCATCCTTCCAGAGTTTGGGATAGAGCCGGGAGGCGACGCGGCTGACGATGGAATTGGCCGCGAGCAAGTCGTCCTGAAGGTCCTCCCATTCATAGCCCTCCTCCTTCAGAAGGGCGTGGAATTTGTCCCTGAGGCCGTCGCGCTCGACCATGAGTTCAAGCAGGGCGATTTTTTCGTCCTTGGAGTAGCCGGCCCATTCGAGAACCTTGTGGTAAACGAGGCGCGAGACTCCCATGCTGGCCGAGTCGGCGGAGGCCACCGAGGCGAGGTCGATCATGATGACCGTGGCCGGGAAGTTTTTGGCGAGGGTGCCCAGCTGGGAGCGGAGGGCCTGAGTGTGGAAGCGGTCCTGAAGGTGGGTGAGAAAGGGCTCTGAGCCGATGCGGCGGCGGGGATCGAGGGCAAAGCCGAGGTATTTGGTGAAGGAGCTTTTCCCGGAGCCGTAGAATCCAGACACCCAGACGCCCACCTCGTGACTTCCTCCGCCCTTGAAGCCGGCGTCGAGGCTGATCATGAACTTCTCAAAATGGCGTTCCAGGCTTTTGGTGAGTTCGTACTCACTGATTTCCTGATTGAGAAGGTTTTCGGCGCTGGCTGCGTAGTTGATGACGGCAACGATTTGCCGGTCAATGGGGCGGGTCTGGTCAAAGAGGTCGCGAATGGTGCTCATGAGCGGAAGAATTAGCCGATGTGGATGGAGCGGTAGTTGCCGTTTTCCTTGTGAATGCCGAGAAATCTGAGGCTGTGGGAACCGCCCCTCGTGCCTGGATAGAGGACGACGGTGGGAACGCAGAACCGGCCATTGAGCTGCTGCTCGATGCCGCTGATGTGGATGAAGGGGTGGAGGGCTTCGAGATCGGTGATGAGGAGCAGCCCCTGCGGATCGCTGCTGAGGGCGTCGAGTTCCTGCTGAATGGCGTTTACCACGACGCGGTCCTTTTCAAGCTTGTGGGAAAAGGTGGTCCTGAACTGCCGGCGGTCATTTCCAGAAGAGCTGAGGCCGTCCTGCCACGCCCGGCGGAGCTTGTGGTTGCGGAACCAGTCATTGAGGACCCGGGTGAGGGAAAGCACCCGGGGGTGGCGTCCGTCCAGTTTCAGCTGGGCGAGCATCTGGGGAAGCGCCTGTTTGGCCTGAAGCATCTCTTCAGCCGGAAACACGACGTAGTACACCGGATCGAACCCGGTGTGCTTCATTGAACTGATCCCGCCCTTCAAGTGCCGGCGGAGTTCGTTGAACTTTTCAGTGAGTGATTGCATGGAGAACGTGTTTCATGTCGGGGTATTTCCATTCGATGCGCAGGATCTGGCCAGCGTTTTGAATCTGGAGGTGTTCACCGAAAGCCGCACGCTCCAGGAGCCGGACGACCTCGTCGGGCCCGAGGCCGAAGAGCGCCCAGTCAGGGTGGCGGGGAAGCTCCCGATCCTCGATGCCACGGAAGTGCAGCTCATGGGCGAGGAAGAGGACGGTTTCCTCCAGGATGGCTGGCGGGGTGACCTGCCTGCGGCTGGGGGAATTTTCGCGGATCAGCTGAAAATCTGCGAGAGTTCCGAGCAGGTAGCGGGTGACGCGCTCCATCATGCTGTCCGCCCAGCGCGGGTGAATCCGGCCAGTCAGGACCGCCCGCTCAAGAAAATCCCGGGTGTCGGCCTTTGAAACTTCGGCTGAGGCTGTCGCGGCTCTCCGCCAGTAGACGGTGGTGATGAAATCGTGAAACACGGGGTTGTGCCGGGCTGTGAAAATGAGAATGATCTGGCGAATCACGGCCCGGTTTGCCCCCTCTTCCATCAGTTGGAGCAGCCATTCCGCGGGTTTTCCCCCGTCGATGAGAAACCTCTGCGCAAATCCCCGACTGATGACGTCATTCACGCGGGTGGAGGTGGCCCTGCCGAGCGCTCCGGTTTCCTTGACCCGGGCGGTGAGATCGAGCGCGGTCATTCCCGGTCTCCACAGTCCGAGGAGTTCCAAAGTTTCAGGAACAAGCCCCTGAGCCTTGGAGAGATTTGTATTGTAAAGGACCAGCGGCGCAGCGGTCATGGGCGTTTGGAGGCAAAGTAGGGAAGCACGCGCAAGCCCAGCCGAAAGCCTGCGTGGTAGTGGCGGGCGAGCTGCGCGAGGCCCCGGTCCGTGGATGCGTGTGAGAGGTCGCCAACCTGAACGGGGCCCTCGGGGCTGTCGATCTCCGAGCCTCCCAGTCCGGCAAGCTCACGCATCAGGGACTCCCGTTCCAGAGAAGTGGATTTCAAAGCTTCAAGGCCCTCGCCGGCAGCCGAGCGGTGAACCATCATTTCGAGTTCGGATTCGAGACGGAACAGGTGAGTGACGCCCGTGCGGCCGATGCGCTCATCATGGAGGCGCTTCGCTGCCTGGATGGTCGCGGAGAAGGCGGCTGAAAAGGGGGCACGGGGAAAATTGTAGTCCAGACTCTCCAGCCCAGCGTCGGTCAGAAAGCTGCAATCCCACCAGGACGCGTGGTTTTTCTGCCCGAGGACTCCCACGAGCAGTCTCAAGCGTGCCAAGTTTTGAACGGTCTCGGTTGTCATGGTTGCATCAGGTTTCCCCCCCGGTGGCGGGGACGGCCCAGATTCCGTGCAGCGAGCATGGAGTCAAGGGGGAGAAGGGGGCTAAACGGAATGAACCCGTTAAGTTTTCACGATTCCCGTTCAGAGCGGAGGTGAATGGTGGGGAAAGGCCGGGGAGGAGAGCCCAGAGGGTGGCAGACTGCCATATCATGCCGGCCTGTCCGGCTTCGGGCAGGGTGCGCCAGTATGCAGCGGCCTCCGCCGGGCTGGTGCCGGGCCTGATCAGTGCCGGCCGCTGGAAGCAATGAGGGCGCGGCCTGCGGGGGTGAGGCGGTATTTTTGGAGGCGGCTGTTGGGTTTGTCGGGAAGGGTGCGCTCGATGAGGGCCGCTGCGAGGGAAGGATCAAGGTAGGTTTCCCTCAAGCGGCGGCGGCTTTTCAGGGAGAATGCGACGCGAAGCTCTTCATTGCCAAGAGGCTCTCGTTCAACTAAGAGGCGGAGGAGCTTCTCGATGTAGTCGTTGACTGGTGCCGTGACTGGTGCCGTGACTTGTTCAGTGGTGGGGCCGGCGGTATGAACCGGGGTGCTAAGGCGGACGATGAAACGGACGCGCATGCCGATTTCGAGGATCTCGGGCGCGGGGAGGTTTTCGGCTTTGGCTTGTTCGAGGATGCGGCGGATGCCGCTGCCCCATTGCTCGATGATGTCCAGCTCGCGAAAGACGCGGGCGATGACGGGGTTCCTGATACGGGAGACGCCCTGCATCATGTCCTCGATGGTGAGGCCAGGGAGGAGGATGCCAGGGTTTTCGACCTCGATGCGGTCATCGAAGAAGGAGACCCGGATGGGAGCCCCGCGCTGGGAGTAGTCGGTGTGGACGAGGGCATTGACGACGACCTCGCGGAGGATGGTGAGGGGGATGCTCCAAACGTCCCTCCGGTGAATGCCGGAAAGGTCGGCACCCCGGAATGCGTGCTTTTTGAGGAAAAGGAGGATGCTTTCCACGGCCTGAGGGAGGGGCTCGTGCAGTTCGGTATGATCGAAGATGTGGGTTTTGGTCGTGCCGGTGAAGCGACCGCACTGGATCCAGGCATCGGGGAAATGGGCGAGGCGGTCCTTGCCAAAGAGGAGGATGGCACCCTTGGTGGGTACGAGGGAACCCTGCTCGCGCCGGAGGAGGCGCAGGGTGAGGAGGCCCTGCTCGTCGAGTTCGCGCCGGCCCCTGAAGGCGGCCCGGGCGGCGGCGAGGTCGAGGTCGTCAGAGGAGAGAGCGGGCTCGGGGAGTTCATCGAAGGTGCCGCCCTCGACGGAGCGGCGGAGTTCGGTGATGAGTTCGCGGTCGGCCTGGCGGTTGCTGGAACCGAGGCGGACGTAGACGCCGGTCTCCGGCCCATCGGCACGTAGGAAGTGGGGGCGGGAGCCGCTCAGGAAGACCTCGGCGATGAGCAGGGTTTTGCCCTGAACAGTGATGAGTTCGACGTTCGGGACGAGACGCGGGGCGATGGAGTCGGCAATGAGATTGCAGAGGCGCTCCTCCTCGGTCAGGGGATCTTCGACGCCGATGACGCGCTTTTGATCATCCACGCCGATGACGAGCCGGCCGCCGGCGGTGTTGGCGAAGGCAGTGAGGGTCTTGAGCAGTGGCTTGGGCGAGGAGAGGTCCCGCTTGAATTCAAGCGTTTTGCCTTCGG
The DNA here is from genome assembly GCA_031411255.1 of bacterium. GTDB lineage: Bacteria > Verrucomicrobiota > Verrucomicrobiia > Verrucomicrobiales > V1-33 > JANOAS01. Next base: position 12,324 of record JANOAS010000227.1, on the reverse strand, counting down.
GCTGGGTGAGGAGGGAGTCAAGCATGCGCGGTGGAAGGAAGGAGGACTACAGGCTGCGGACGGTGTGGGCGCGGCGGGATTCTCATATAGGTGCAACCTCGCGCTGGCAAGTGATGGCGGTGTTCGTGGATGCGAGCGTGGCTTTCGTGGGGCACTACCCTGCTTTTTGGCCGGCGTCGAAGGGGAGCACGCTGGCGTGTCCGGCCTCGGGCAGGATGCGCCAGTATTCGGCGGCCTGCTCCGGGCTGGTGACGTTCGCGTAGTGGGTGCGGACGATGGCGGGGGAGTTGCCCATTTCCTCGGCCACCTGGGCGGCGTTTTTCGTGACGGCGAGCCGGTAGGTGCCGAAGCTGTGGCGGAGGACGTTGTTTTCCCATGTGACGCCGGCGTCTGCGGCGGCATCCTGGAGGCGGTTGCGGTAGATCGTCTCCGTGAGGCCGAGGCTGGCGGAGGGGAGGCCGGCGAGGGGCTGAAGCCAGGCGGCGGCGCAGGGGGGAAGCTCGCAGGTGCGGCGGCGGTTGGTTTTCGTGACGGACGAGGGAAGCTCGACGTAGGGCGGGGAGGCCTCGAAATGGATGTGGCTCCAGGCGAGGCGTCCGGCCTCCGCCCGGCGAAGGCCGCAAAAGGCCTGAAGAACGAGCAGGGGGCGCAACTCCGGGGCCGAGGCGGTGAGAACGGCGGCCAGTTGGCGGGGGGCGAGAATGGAGGGGGCCTGCCGGGTGACTTTGGGCCGGTCGATGCCGGCGAAAGGGGAGGCGAGGAGGTAGCCCCGCTTAACGGCGAGGGTGAAGACGCTCCCGATGGCCTTGGCGTAGTTCCGCCACGTTTCGCCACCGACTCCAAGCCGGTGAAGCCATGCTTCGATGGCGGCGGGTTTCACGGTGGAAATCTGCTGAGGCCCGAAATCGGCCTCGAAGCGGCCGAGGCGAGCCCGAAGGTCTGCCAGATGGCGGGGGCTGAGCTTTCGCTTGGCGACGGCGTCGAGCCTGTCCGCGATGGCCTGCGCGACGGAATACGCGGGGCGCTCGCTCTCGTGGGCGGCGATGGCCCGCTCGATCAGGGTGGCAATGGTGGGAGCGTCCGGGCGGGTGGCGGCCCATTCGCGGTAACGGATCAGGCCGGCCCTTTCATTGTCCTCCACGGTGGCGTGCCGGGTGCCGTGGTTTTGGAGTTCCACGGACTTCTCGCGGGCGAATGAATCAGCCTCGGATTTGGTCTCAAAGTAGCGGAAGCGCCTGCCGACCGCGCCGGCGGAATTGGTCTCCCGGAAGGAGACTTTGAAGCTGTAGCGCGCGTGCTTCACGGGTAGAATTGTGACCTGATTGCTCATCCCCGCAGGATGGCGCGATTTAGCGCCAGATCAATCGAAAACGAATACAAAACGGATACAAGAAAATTGAAGTGTTGAAAATCAACGGTCAGACACGGCCTTTTAAGCCGTTGGTTCCGGGTTCGAGTCCCGGACTTCGCACTTCTTCTTTTTCCAGTTCGCGGTGCTGTGGTGGGGAGCGTGGCACCGCCTGTTTGGGTGGTTTTGGCGGGGCGGGCTTGACGTTTGGTTTATTTCCTGCAATCCTCGCGCCGCGCTGCGGGGCTTGATTTGTCCCCCTGGCGTGTTTTTTCAGCCAACCCCGTCGTCCCCTTAAAAAATGAAACCCCACCCCACCCTCGTGGCGGCCCTTGTTGTGGCTGCCTCCGTTTCTGCGCATGCCGGCAGCTTCACGCAGAATTTTAATGCCATCGGCAACAACAATGTCAACGGGGCTGTGAGCACGCACCTCAATCTGGTGGGGACGACGAATGCAGCAGGGCAGTTGATTTCCTCCCGCAAGGACACCAACAACACGGGGACGATCAACGTGGCGATCGTCAAGTCGCCAGTGAGTGCGACGCAGCCTGCCGCGGCGCTGAGGCTGGCGGAGAAGGGGACGGGGAGTGCGGTGGCGGCCTACATCTTGCCGGTGATGGACGCTGGGGTGGCGATTCAGGAGTTTACGGTTTCGCTGGACCTGCTGATGGACAAAACGAGCGCGGCGGTGGTGCCGGCGGACGGGTTTAACATCAGCTTTGGCACGACGCTGAGCGGTGTGGGCGGGGGCACGGGGCACAGCACGGCTTACGGGCTGGTGGTGAACTTTGACACCTTTTCCAACACCGCGGCGGACCCGCGTTCGATCGAGGTGTTCTCGGATGCCGTCTCGGTGGGAAATTTTCTGGCGACGGATCTGCCGGGGGCGAATTTTACCTACGACCAGACGTTCCGGCACATTGACCTGCACTGGGACGCGAACGGGCTGGACCTGACGTATGCCGGGCAGGTGATCTACAACAACCTGCCGACGCCCGGCTTTGTCCCGGCGGTGGGGGGAAACTTTGCGTTCAACGCGGCCACGGGCGGGCTGAACCAGGATGTGTTCATCGACAATCTCACGATCACGACGGTGCCGTATGCGGTTCCGCCGCCGGTGGCGACGGCGGATGTGGTGATCGAGGAAATCATGGCGGACAACGCCTCCGGCAAGGAGGACGAGGACCTGGACCAGCCGGACTGGATTGACTTGTACAACGGTACGGCTGGGGCGGTGAACGTGGGCGGCTGGACGCTGGACTACACGAGTGTGGCCATCCCCGCCCCCGGAGTGACGCCGCCTCCGGCCACGTGGACGCTGCCGTCGATTTCGATTCCGGCCTTCAGTCACAAGCTGGTCTTCGCCTCAGGGAAAAACAAGTTCACCAATGTGAGGCCGCACACGAACTTCCAGCTGACGAAGGAGGGCGGCACGCTGACGCTGACGAAGGGGGACGGTACGACGGTGGCGAGCACGCTCAGCTACGGGCAGCAAAGGGAGGACATCTCCTTCGGCCGGCTGGGACCCGACCCGTCGTCCACGCTGGGATTCTTCGCCACGCCGACGCCTGAGATAAACAATGCCGGGCTCCAGGCGGCGAACTTTACCGCTCCGGGGCCCGTCTTTTTCAAGCCCGGGGTGACGCCCGAGGCGGACCAGCCGGACGCGGTCATCTCGGCGGCGACCAGCATCGGCATCCGCCTGCCGGACAATGCGCCGCCCGGCGCCTACATCCGCTACACGCTGAACACGGCGGAGCCGAGTGATACGGCGGGCTTTCTCTACACGGCACCGGTCAGCATCACGGCAAGCACACCGCTGAAGGCGAAGGTGTTTGCCCCGGGCTGGCTGCCATCGAAAAACGGGAACCGATCATTCATCTGGCTCTCCAGCGCGGCGGATACGAATGCGACGACGCTGATCAATGTGGCGACGAACTACAACGCGTCGGGGCAGCCGTTTTCCTCGAACCTGCCGGTCATCGTGCTGGACAGCTACCTGCGGAATGTGGACGCGCTGACGGCGGTGACGGGACTGCGGCCCTACAGGTTCACGCAGGCGGCGGTGTATGACGTGAAACCCGGAATGAATCGCGCGAGCTTTGCCAACGTGCCGGACCAGGTGCTGCGGGCGGCGACGCATGTGAGGGGGCAGAGTTCCGCAGGACAAACGCAACGACCGTATGCGCTGGAGTTCTGGAAGAGTGACGAGGACATCGACACGGACCACCCGCTGCTGGGCATGCCATCCCACAGCGACTGGGTGCTGATGTCGCTGACGCTGGACAAATCCCTGATGAGAAACTACATCATGCAGCAGGCGATGCTGGAGGCGAACGGACCGGGAGCCGGGGTTCGCTGCCGCTATGTCGAGGTGTTTTTCAACCAGGGGAACAACACGCTGGACTACGCGGACTACCGCGGGGTGTACCTGCTGATGGAAAAAGTGAGCCGCGGCAAGGAGAGGGTGAATGTAGCCAAGCTCAACGACAGCATGAGCGACCCTTCGCTGGTCAACGGGGGCTTCATCTTCAAGAACGACAAGACGCCGTATGAATACAAGATCAACGGAAACTCCGTGGCGGCGATCCCCGGATCCAGCCGGGACTACGACATCTATGATCCCGAGCCGGTGACGGCGGTGCAGGCGGGCGCGCTGAAGACGGCGCTGGACCAGATGACATCTGCCCTGGCGGCGGCGGACTACAACGCCCCGGCGAGCGCGAACTACTACGGGAAGTGGCTGAACGAGCGCAGTTTCATCGACAAGACGCTGTGGTATGAATTCTGCAAGGAGGTGGACGCCTACGTTTTCAGCAACTACTGGAGCAAGGACCGCAACGGGCTGATCACGGGCTTTCCCTTCTGGGACGTGGACCGCAGTCTGGGCAACAGCAACTACGGCAGCTCGAATGCGACTTTCGGCCTCAAGTGGTGGACTGCGGGATCCAACTACACGTATTACACGCGGCTGGACGATGATGCCGAGTTCAACGACCGCTACTGGAACCGCTGGACAGCGTTGCGCCGGAGCCTCTTTGCGAACGACTACCTCTTCAACCGGATCGAGAGCGTCTACAGCCTGCTGGCGGACGGGAGCACGGCGGACATTGTGAACACGTCGAACACGACGACGATGGCGATCCAGGTGCCGGCGGCGCGGCACTACCGGAAATACGCGACGCTGGGGGTGAATACGTTTACCGGCGGGCAGACCGGGCAGGTGGACCGCAACACCTGGCGCAAAGAGGTGGATGCGATGAAGACGTGGATCGCCGAGCGGCTGGAGTGGATGGACAGCGCTCCGCAAACGACGAGCACGACGGCTCTGGCGGCGCGGCTGAAGCCGACGGAGGTCATCAATGCCGCGACCGGGTTGCCACAGTATGGAGGCAATGTGCCGGTGGGGTATGAGTTCCGCCTGGACAACCCGAACACGGCGGGCGGCACGGTCTACTACACGATCGACGGGCCTGATCCCCGGCAAACGGGGGGGGTGCTGGACGGCGCGGCGCTGACGGCGACGACGCGGACGGTGACCTCCTCCAGTGTGCTGGCGAACGCGCAGACGTGGAAATGGCTCCTGCCGACCGCAGCTCCAGCGAACGACGCCAACGGCGCATCGTGGACGGCGGCGGCCTACATTGACACCGCTTGGAGCAGTGGAGCCGCCCCGCTGGGATACGGCGAGACGACGGGGCTGACGACCAACATTTCTCCGACAGCGCCGAATTACACGAGTGCGATCAACGCCGCCGGCACGGGCGAACCAGGCGCAGCCTATTTCCGCACGACTTTCACTGCCAGCGGCACGTCGTCACTGACGGGGGCAATGTTTGAGATCATCGCTGACGACGGCGCGGTGATCTACCTCAACGGGGTGGAAGTGGGGCGCTTCAACTACCCGCTGGCTCCGACAGCGGCGGCCTTCGGGCAGGAGGCGCTCGGGCCGATTGATCCGGGAAACAACTTCACGCCCATCGAGACGACGTTTTTTCAGGTGCCTTTTGACCGGACAAAGCTCAAGGACGGGGTGAACACCCTGGCGGTGGAGGTGCATCAGGCGCTTTACTCGTTCCCTCCGAACTCGACCAACCCCTACCCGCGCAATGATTTCTCCGACCTCCGGTTCGACGTGAAAATCACCGGTTTGACCACCTCCGGCCCGGGCGGCAGCTACGCCATCACCAGCCCCGGCACGCATGTGCTCCGGACGCGGATAAACAATGGCGCGACCTGGTCCCCGCTGACCGAGGCTACGTTCATCGCCGATGCGGTGGCACCGGCTCCGGCCACGCTGGTCGTCTCCGAGCTGATGTATCATCCCTCTGACCCAACGCCGGCTGAACTGCTGGCGGGGTTCAACAAGGAGAATGATTTTGAGTTCATTGAGCTGCTGAACACCGGCATTCAGGCGCTGGACCTGAGCACGGTGGTCATTTCGGGAGCGGTTGATTTTAATTTCAACACGGCCCGTCCCACCAGCCGCTACCTGGCACCGGGCGGCCGCGTCCTGATTGTGGAAAACGAGGCTGCCTTCCTCTCCCGGGCCGGGGCGGGGCCGTTCAACATCGCCGGCAGCTTCCTTGGCAACCTGAGCAACAACAGCGAGACGATCGTGATCAAGGCGGGGGCGGTGGAGGTGCGGAACTTCACGTATCAGGACTCCCCGCCCTGGCCGAAGGCGGCTGATGGAGACGGGTTCAGCCTGGTGCTGGATCATCCCTTCACGGTGCCGGACCACAGCCTGGGCCAAAACTGGCGCGCGGGGGTGATCTTGGGCGGAACGCCCGGCACGGGAGCTGACTGGGTGGCGGGGCCGGACACGGTGGTCTACGACACTGACACGAATGACAGCGGTCTCTCCGCCGGGGTGCGTGATGCTCTGGGGCTGGCGAATGTGGGCGACTACGCGATCAGCAGTGCGGTGGCTCCCTACACGCCACCGGGCGGGGCGGCGGCAAACTACCTGACGCTGGTTTTTGAGCGGAATCCGAATTCCGCCGCCCGCATCACACCGGAGCTGGCCACGGACCTGGCGGACTGGTCGTCAGCCGGCCTGGTCTACGTGAGCACCGTGCGCAACAGCCCGGCGAAGGAAACGGTGACCTGGCGCTCGGCAGATCCGGTCAGCGGGACGAAGGTGCGCGAATTTGCAAGGCTCCGAGTGCAGGAGTGAAGCCGGGGCGGCGGGTGGAGAGGTTCCGCCTGCCGCAGACGGTCGCCGGGGGAGACGCCTCGAGAAGGTGGGGGCTCGAAACCGCAGGCCGGCGGCAAGGTCAGTTTCGCCCGAGGCGCGGGTCCTGGTCGGGCCTCCACGAGCTGGAGACGACGTCCCGCATCTCGACATAGGCATGACCGCTCTGGGTTTTCACCCACTTCAGCCGGACGGTCCAGCTGCAGAGGGTGTTCCAGTCGATGCGACCGGCGATTTTGGCCGCGACGAGGTTGTCGTCGGTATTGACGAAGGCGTAGCCGCCCAGGCCGCCGCCGGGCGGGTCGATGCGGAAACAGAGCTTCTGGTCGCGACTGGGCACGTCCTTGTCAAAGTAGTGCGCCCGGCTGACCTGGGCCTTCAAGGTGGCGGGCTGGTCTGTGTAGCCTGCATAGAACTGCTTGAGCCGCTCGTCCTTGAATTCGACAAAGGTGGACCAGTCGACGCGCCAGCCCTCCTCAGTTTCCTCCACGCCGACGGGGAAGCCGGTGTCGTTGCCTTCAAAGGTGAGGTGGAAGGTGGCGAGGCGGTGTTTTTTATCGGGAGACTGCCCGATGTCGTCGAAGGTGATCGAGGTGGCCTTTACGGGGCCGTCCGGGTGGGTCTTGTAGTAGGCCTCCATTTCGGGCCGGGTGCGGATGGGAAGCTGGGAGTACTTCACCCGGTCCATCCACGAGGGGGCGGAGAGGAAGGCGTTGAGGGCTTGGAGCGGGGCATCCAGAATGTTGCCCGCAGGAGCGGCCTTGTCCGACTGAAACTGGATGAGGGGCTGGCCGGCAGACTCGCGGGGCAGCGGGGGCAGAAGGGACGGGGTCTCGACGGCCCGGCGGATGGTGATGTCTGTGGCGGGAGTGGGATCCGGGACGCGAGGCGCCGGCTGAACTTGCTGCGAGGGAGCGATGCTCACTTCGGGCGAAAGGGCCTCCTGCGGGGCTGCGGGAGCGGGAGGGGGAACGGCTGCGATTCTGGACGGTGCCGGCGGCGGGGGAGGCGCTTCCACGGTTGCCGGGGCCGGTGCGGGGGTCTCCTGGGCAGACGGGGGGGCTGGTTTCACGGGTTCCGGTTTGGCCCGTGCGGGTAGTGCGGTGGTCGGGGCAGGGGTTTTGTGGCTGCGCTTCCATGCATAAATCCCGCCCGCCGAGATCAGGCCGAGGGTGATGTATCCGGCGGCGACGGGAATGATGAGCGGCATGGGCTTCCGGCTCGCAGGAGCTGGTTCGAGCCCGGCGTACCGTTCCGGTTCGGGCAGGGGCCGCGAGGGGGCGGGAGGCGGCGGGGCCATGGGCTCCTCCCGGGAGACCCTGGGGATGTTGTCGAAAGGCGTGGGCCCGTGCGGCACTGTAGAGGGAGGCTCCAGCGGCGGCGGGGGCGGCGCGATGATGGGCGCAGAACACTGGGGACAGGGACCCTGCACACCTGCGAGCTGGCGAGGTACGCTGAGCACTATCATGCAGTGCGGACAGGTAAACGAATAAGTGTCTGGACTCATCTGGGCTCCACCGGATAGGGGGGAAATTGGGCGGGGACTACTGTGGACACTATAATAGTCGTAGCAGGTGTCAAACAGGATCGATGCCGGGGCACGCATGTCCCGCCGCAGCTGGGGGAAAAAGAAAAAGGGCGCTCCAAGCGAACTTGGAGCGCCCTTCGAAGCGGTTAAATCCGGGGAGCGTTTATTCGCCCACTGCGTAGCGGGTGAAGCGGCGGATCTGGATGTTTTCGCCGAGTTTGGCGATCATCGTCTTGACGTACTGGTCGACGGTGGTCTCGGGATCCTTGATGAAGCCCTGCTCCAGCAGACAGATCGTGCTGTAGACTTTGTCGATCTTGCCGTCGACGATCTTCTGGATCACGGCGGCGGGCTTGTCCTTCACCTGCTCGGCGGCGATTTCGCGCTCCTTGGCGATGAAGTCGGCGGCGACTTCGTCACGGCTGACGAAACGGGGGCTGGCGGCGGCGATGTGGAGGGTGATGTCCTTCACAAAGTCGCGGAAGCCTTCGTTTTTGGCGACGAAGTCGGTCTCGCAGTTCACCTCGATGAGCACGCCCACCTTGCCCTGCATGTGGATGTAGGAGGCGATCACGCCCTCCTTGGTGGCGCGGTCGGCCTTCCCTTCAGCCTTCATGATGCCCTTTTTACGGAGCAGGGTGATGGATTCCTCGACGTTGCCGTTGGTCTCGACGAGCGCCTTTTTGCACTCCATCATGCCGAGGCCGGTCTTTTCGCGGAGTTCGAAAACGAGTTTGGCGGAGATTTCAGCCATTGTTGGTTCTTCCTTTCTCTCAGGTGTGAATTTGGGGCTGCAAGCCGGGATTAACGGCCACCGCCCTGGGCGGCGATGATCGGGTCGATCAGGTTTTGCAGGATGATGCGGATGGCGCGGATGGCGTCGTCGTTGGAAGGGATCGGGTAGTCGATGATGTCCGGGTCGGCGTTGGAGTCGACTAGGGCGACGATCGGCACCTTCAGGCGGCGGGCTTCCTGAACGGCGATGGTCTCACGGGCGCTGTCCACGATGACGATGGCGTCGGGCTTGCGGTCGAGGCCGCGAATGCCGGAGAGATTGCGCTGGAGCTTGGCTTTCTCACGATTCAGGGCGGCCAGTTCGCTCTTCGCCATGCTCTTGAAGAGGGGGGTCTTGGGGAGTTCCTCCAGCCAGTCCAGACGGCGCACGGAACGGCGCACGGTTTCCAGATTGGTCAGGGTGCCACCCAGCCAGCGGTGGTTGACGTAAAATTGTTTGCAGGCATCAGCAGCCTCCTTGACGGCGTCCTGCGCCTGGCGCTTGCAGCCCACGAAGAGGATCTTCTTGCCTTCACCCGCCAGCTTGGCGAGGAAATTCGAAGCGGTCGAGATCTGCTTGACCGTTTCTTCGAGATTGATGATGTGGATGTTGTTCCGCTTTTCAACGAGGAACGGCTTCATCCGGGGATTCCATTTTTTGCTTTGGTGTCCGAAGTGGACGCCGGCTTCGACGAGGTCTCTGAGTAGTTGTGAAGGCATGTTTGTTTGGGTTTCCTGAGCTGCGCACGGGGGTCAAGGTGACCGCTGGGACTAACCGCTCGGCCGGGAGGCCGATCCGCGAGGCACGGGAATAGTTTGATTTTCAGTAGGCAATCCCGCCAGACTCGCACACGCGAGGAACGGGAGGCGCAGATTATAGAAGGGAATGAGAAAGGCGCAAGGGCGGGAAGCTGAAAAAGTGAGCCGAACGGGTGCTGGCCTGCGCCTTCCTGAGCTAAGGTTTTGCCCGGTTTCAGGAGTCTGTGGTGCTGGACAGAGCAGGAGGTCCTCCGCCCAAGGATCGCATGTAAAGCCGCTGGTGGCCTTTTGACAGCCAACAACTGGGACTCAAAGAAGGGAATCCGTGGGGGTGTGATTGAGGCCGGGGCGGGTGAGGGGGATCGGGGAAAACGGCGGTCGAAGCGGCTGTTTGGAGCCGGAGTTGGTTCGGCGAGGGGTCAGGGTCGGCGAAAGAGGGGCGACCCCTGGGCGGACGCGGATGCGGAGTTCTGCTCCGGCAGCCGAGGGATGCTCGAAGATAGGGCTTTCTTCTTGCCTGGGCTGGTGGAGTTTCTCCGGCGGCCGGGCGTCCGGTCCTGACTTTTCCCATCCTCCATGAAACTGATTCCTTCCATTGCCTGCACGCTTCTTGCTTTGACCACCGGGCTGACGGCCGGCACGACTTCCTCCGCCTCCGGCTGGACCGGGGGGGCGGCCGCGGCGGCGCCGGTTGAGGAAAAATATGACCACTGGGCGCTGGACTGGGACACGGCGGTGCAGTGGCGGGTGTCGAGCAACACGACGGCGAACTACCTGCTGGCTCCGCAGAAGGTGAGCCTGCGCACGCCGCAGCACTTCCACATGACGCTGGGGGAGGGGGATCTGGTGCTGCGGGCGAGATTCAGCCTGATCGGCGAGTGGATCGCGCAGGGGCCGGAGAACTACTACTTTGGCGTGTCGGCGGGGCCGTCCATCGAATACTGGCTGCCGGGGCACAAGACGGAGTTTGATTTCAGCGCCGGGGGCGGGATCGGCTGGCTGGACAGCCACTCGGACATCCCGGGGGCGCAGGGGCAGGACCGGACGCTGAACTGGTTCATCCAGGCCGGGGTGCGGCACTACTTTGACGGGCACTGGGCGGTCTCCGCAGGGGTTTTCTTCCAGCACCACTCGAATGGCGGGGCCACGGAGGTGAACCCGGGGATCGATGCGCTGGGGCCGTATCTCGGGCTGAGCTACGCGTTCTGAAGAAACCGGGCCCCGGCAGCCACACCGCAGGGGCCCGTCAGGTTCCCACCGCCTCCAGCTGGGGGCTTGAGAGAAAAGCAGCCTACTAGATCCCTTCCGGCAGCACCGCGTCCGGGTTCCAAGCGGAGACGGGCATTCTAAAAGAATTCAACCGGAGGCCGTCCGCGCTGCCTTCGATTTCCGGGGTTGGTGTCCCTTTGAAGGTGTCGAGCACGCGGCGGAAGCCCAGCGCGGGGACCTGCACCTCCCCCCGTCTCTGCACCTCCACGAGCGTTCCCGCTCCTCCGTCGGAGGAGTCGAAAAAGATCTGACCATTGGCCACGGTAATGGTCAGAATTTGCCCGGCCCTGGGCACCCGGCCAAAGGTGCCCTTCATCAGTTTTTCCAGTTCCGTCCTGCGAATGGTGAGTTTCATGGCTGCCCCGTTTTAAACAGACGGCGGCGATTCGTCCAGAGTTTTTCGCATGGCGGTTTAAACCCGGCGTGGAAGGAAGGACGGCCCTTTTCCCGCCGCTCTTAGCCCACGCTCACCGGCACGAGGGTCATCGTGTCGTTGCCGAAGATGTCGATCACTTTCACCGCCACAATGTATCTGCCGGGCCGCGGGTAGGTGTGCGCCACGGAGGTCAGCTCCAGCGAGCGGTCCCGCCGGGTGCGGAAGCTCTGCCACTCGTTCTCGAAGACGTAGGCCCCGGTCCACCGCTCTTCGAAATCCAGGAACTCGTCCCCGGAGTGCACCAGCCCGGGCAGCTCCCCCGTCACGCCCATCTGCTTGGCCACTTTGATGATCTCCTTCCGGCTCTCGTAGTCGAAATCCACCGCCCAGTAATCCACCCAGTCGGTCCACTTCTTCGTCAGCACCTCCCGTTTGACGATCCCGTCCTTGTCCTTGGTGATCTTGACCAGTTCCCCGGCCTCGCACACCACCTCGCTCTTGCCCGCCTTCAGCTCGGCGGAGAGGCTGTCCACCAGCCCCTGGGAGTAGTGCACGGAGAAATCCGCCAGCTCGATGGCCACCGTCAGCTTGTCCTTCTTGTCGTAGCGCGGCTTCGCCTCCACGTAGGCGATGTCGTGGAATCTCACCTGCCCCTTCTCCACCGCCCGCCGGTCAAAGACCTCGGGCGGGATGGTCTTCGGGGAAATGTCGATGCCCTTGCTCTTCGCCTCCTCCAGCACGGCGGGGAAGAGTCCCATCTCAAACTCGAACGCCAGCACGTCCACGCGCGACGCCCCGCGCTTGCGGCATTCCGTGATGACTTCCTCCACGAACAGCCGCCCCACGGGCAGGTTGATCGGACCGACGACCACGAGCCGTCCGCCGTTCTTCCCGTGGAAGAAGGCGGCGTCCGGCAACGGCTCGGCTCGGTAGGCTTTCAGGATCAAATCGCGGAACTCCTGTTCCTTGCGGGCGAGGGCCTGCTCCTTCTTTTTGCCGGTGAGCCGCCCGGCGACGTTGAGATAGGCCTGGCGCTCGTAGCGGCCGAGGTTGAGCACCTCGAAGGCGCGGAA
>JANOAS010000226.1:0-22979 GCA_031411255.1 bacterium | reverse complement strand
CGTGCGCCTTTTCCCGGGCGATCTGATTCTGCCCTTCGTTGAAATGATAGTAAAGCACCGCCACCGGAAAGAGCAGCCAGAGCAGGGTGAAAAATTTCCTCATCGTGCGGTCAACGCGCCCTCCCTTGCGCGAGCTTCCTTTGCCGAGGCTACCTGCCAGTCGCTGCCGAAAAACTCCAGCGCGACCGGGATCAGCGCGAGGATCGCAGCGCCCAGCACCATCGCCAGCACCGCCCACTCGGCAAGGCTCAAGCCCTGTTGTGGCAGGGGCGTGGTCACGACCAAATCTCCCAGCGCGGCGGTCGGCAGGTGCTTCTCATTTACATCAAAATACGTGCCCATGAGCGACGTTGCCACGGTGCGCAGCGTGTCGCTTTCCTGACGCGACTGATGCCCGTCGATGAAACTCCCTTTCGTCGGATTTCCCAAGCCGAGCACGAAGGTCTCCTTCACTGATTTCGGCAGCGGTGTGATTGGCGCAACACTCACGGAATCCCCGTCGGTGAGGACGATCAGTCGCGTGCTTCCATCCGGAAACTCGCCCACCTGCTTCAGCGCGCCATTCACCGCCTGGCCAAGATCCGTCTGCCCTGCTGGCATTGCATAGGAAAGCGGGAGTCCGTTAAAAACATTGCGCACCAGCTCCGGGTCGCGCGCCTCCATCACCACCGGCATCGACTCCGTGTAAAAGGCGACCACTGCGTAGCGCAAGTTCCCGCTCACCCGCTGGAGAATGCCGTCCACCACCTCCTTCATCCGCGCGTGCCGCGTCAGCTTTCCATCCGGCCCCGCATCCACCAGATACATGCTGGGGGAAAGATCCGCCACGAACACCAGCCTCGTCGCCTGCTTGTCACCGCCGCCTTTGCTGTCGCCAGCGGAAGCCAGCTGCAGCACCATCAGCGTGGCCAGCCCCCACGCGAACGCCGCGAGGGAGGCCGAACGCAGAAACGGCACCGCCTTTGTCCAGGCACTCGGCGCGCCGCCCGGCCCAAAAGCCAGCCGTCCCACCACGCGGATCCGCCGCGCATGCAGCCATTCGGCGAGAGACGCGAGCAGAAGAGTGATGAAGCCGGACAGGAGTGGGAGCATTGGCTGTGAAGCGGGGAAGACTTGGGCAGCGATCACTCGCCAGCAGTCCGTTGAAATATTTCCCCACTAAAAAGCGGTCGAATGAATTGCCGGACTGATGGGAGTTTGCTGGCCAGGGTGGCGTAGGACAGGGGATCGGGACGTGAGAGGTCTGGTGGAAAGGATGAATGGGGAAGGCAGCAATACGAATCGGATTCAAGTCCGTGCCCCAGAGGGCTTAGCTCAGCATTAGAAAAGAGGGGACCGGGCGGTTCATGCTTGATTCTTTTGGTGCCGCGACCGTTGCTTGGCGGTTCAGTATTGCCAAGAATTTTTTGGCACCCCAAGCCTACAGGTTTCGACGATGCACACCGGGGTGGACACCGGCCAAAACGCCGTCACCATTACCGGTCAGTGAAATCCGGGACAGAGCTTCCACCCCGAAGTTCGCCGCCCGGCCACCCGGTCCTCGGACGCTTGACCACACGACAGCCCCATTTTCCGGTCAGGGACCGGTCAGTTTCGCTCGCGGCTCCCCGGGCCTTTTGCCTTGGCTTGAGAGAACGATCTCGTTCCCGCTGGGCCCGCACTCTCGCGTTTGGATCTTGGGGTGAAAGACCGGGGGACGGGTTCCACCTGGCGCGTCCCCCCCGCCCCTATTGGACGGGGGGGCATTTGCCCATGTGGAGGCACAATCCGGTTGAGCGGCCCCACACACACTGGTTTGACTCTCTAACCATCAGTTCTTTGATTCATCACGCCAGCGGAACACAATCCGCCCCGCACTGGGCGAAAACCGGCGTTTTACTGCGGTGAAAAATTTCAGATGCAACCCGCACCAGCCTGCTCCATGATCCGGGCTCGTTGTCCGATTCAACACATCCGGACCCCACCCACTATGAAACCACTCGGTCTTGGCCTCCTGGGCCTTCTCTGCGCCACTTCCCTCACCTTCGCTGACGGTCGCCGTCTGGAGGTCCTCTTCCTCGGCGACACGGGGCATCACGTTCCCGCCGAACGCTTCTACGACATCCTGCCCCAGCTCGGCCCCCGGGGCGTGAACCTGGAGTACACGGAGAACCTCGACGATTTGAACCCGGCCAAGCTCGCCCAGTACGACGCGCTCGCCATCTATGCGAACTGGGACAAGCTCGGCGACCCGAAGAAGCCCGGCTCTCAGCAGGCCCGCGAGAGTGCCATTTTTGACTACGTGCGCAAGGAAGGCCACGGCCTCGTCGTCCTGCACTGCGGCTCGTTCTGCTTCCGGGATTCCCTCGCGTTTGTGAAAATGACGGGCGGCCAGTTCAGCAAGCACGGCACGGGCGACTTCGAGACGACCATCACCGCCCCGGAGCATCCCATCATGAAAGGGTTCACCCCGTTTAAAACCTGGGACGAAACCTACGTGCACACCGCCCACAATGACGAGGGGCGTACCATCCTGCAAAAGCGCGAGGACGAACCCTACACCTGGGTGCGCAATGAAGGCGCCGGCCGCGTCTTCTACACCGCCTACGGCCACGACGGACGCACCTGGCTGCAGCCCTCCTTTGGCGACCTCGTCTACCGCGGCATGAAATGGGCCGCCGGTGATGCCGCCGGCGCCCAGCTCGATGCGCTCAAGCTCCCCGCCCTCACCTACACGGACAGCCCGTCCAGCCCCGTGCCGAACTACGAGGGCCGCTCCCCCGCCCCGCAGTTGCAGAATCCCCTCAGCCCCGCAGACTCCGCCAAGCACACCCAGGTCCCCGCCGGCACGGAGCGCTCACTCTTCGCCTCGGAGGAAAGCAGCATCGGCCTCTGGAACGTGATCGACCTGAAGTTCGACGAAAAAGGCCGCCTCTGGACTGTGGAGGTCATGGACTACCCGAACGAGCGCAAGCCCCAGGGCGAGGGCCGGGACCGCATCCGCATCCTTGAGGACACGAATGGCGACGGCGTGGCGGACAAGGCCACCGTCTTCGCCACCGGGCTCAGCATCGCCACCAGCCTCGTCTTTGCCAATGGCGGCGTCATCGTCTCCACCATGCCGGACGTCTTTTTCCTGAAGGACACGAATGGCGACGGCGTCTCCGACGAGCGCCGCGTCCTCTTCACCGGCTTCATGTCCGGCGGCGGCCATCCCGACACCCACGCCACCGTCAGCAGCCTGCGCTACGGCCACGACGGCTGGATCTGGGGCACCGTCGGCTACGATGGATTCCGTGGCACCGTGGGCGGCGAGCAGGTCTCCTTTGGCGCCGGAGCCTTCCGGTTTAAACAAGACGGGTCAAAGCTCGAACAGGTCGGCCGCACCTCGAACAACACCTGGGGCATCGGCTTCACGGAGAACTTCGACATCATCGGCTCCACCGCCAACAACAACCCCGCCTGGTACATGGCCATCCCGCGCCGCTACTACGCCGCCGCCGGCATGGATTCCGGCATCGCCCCTGGCATCGAGGCCCAGGGGACAAAGCGCGCCGCCATCATCCGCCCCTACGTCCGCATGGTCGACGTCTTCCAGAAATACGACTGGGGCTACACCTGGGGCTACACCGCCGCCGCCGGCCAGACCATCTACACAGGGCGCAGCTTCCCGCAGGAGTATTGGAACCGCGCCTCCTTCGTCACCGAGCCCACAGCCCACATCGTCTGCCGGAACTGGCTCACCCCCAAGGGCACGGACTTCTCCTGGGAGCGCGGGTGGAACCTCATGGCCTCCAATGACGAGTGGTTCGCCCCCGTCGAGACCACCGTCGGCCCGGACGGCGCCGTGTGGGTCAGCGACTTCTACAGCTTCCTCATTCAGCACAACCCGACCCCCAGCCCGCAGCGCGGGGGCTTTGCCGCCACCACCGGTGCGGGCAATGCCTTCGTCTCCGACCTGCGCGACACCGCCCACGCCCGCATCTGGCGTGTCGCGGCAAAAGGCGGCCAGCCCTCCGGGTTCAAGCCCCTCGCCGCCTCGGACACGGCCAGCCTGCTCGACGGCCTCGGCAGTACTGTCATGAATACCCGCCTCCACGCCCAGCGCCTCCTCGTCGAGCGGGGAAACAAGGACGTCGTCCCGCAGCTCCAGGCCCTCGCGGGTAAAAAGGAAGTGGACGCCGCCGGCATCTCCGGCGCCGCCCAGCACGCCGTCTGGACCCTCGCCGGACTCGGTGCCCTCGATGACGCCACCGCCGCCGCCGCCCTCGCCCACCCCGCGGAGGGCGTCCGCCGCGCCGCCCTCGCCGGGCTTCCCCGCACAGAGGCCGGTGCCGCCGCCGTGGTGAAATCCGGAGCCCTCAATGACAAGGAGCCCCGCGTCCGCCTCTCCGCCCTGCTCGCCCTGGCCGACATGCCCGCCAGCGCCGCCGCTGGCCAGGCCTTGGCCGCCCTCACCACGGACAAGGCCGTTAAAGAGGACAAATACCTCCCCACCGCCCTCACCTTCGCCGCCAGCAGGCACGCCGCCGGGTTCCTTCGCGCCGTCCTCGCCGCCGCACCCGTCCTCACCACCGAGGATCCCGCCGCACCAGTCGAGCGGAAGAACCTCCTGCCAAATCCCGGCTTCGAGGAAATCGAAAACGGCAAGCCCAAAGGATGGACCACCACCGTCCACTCGGGCAAGGCCACCTTCAGCGTCGCAGAGACCGGCCACACCGGCGGCCACAGCCTCCTCATAGAGTCCCTAGAAGGCGGCGACACCAGCTGGAACACCACCGTGCCCGTCGACGCCGACAGCGAGTACGAGCTGACCGCCTGGATCAAAACCAAGGACCTCAACACCCGCGGCGGCGGCAAGGGAGCCCAGATCGAACTCCACAGCCTGAACGGCGCCCAGCCCGCCTCCAAGGCCGTCAAGGGCAACGTCGACTGGGCCCGGCACTCCTTCCGGTTTAAAACCGGCAAGCAGCGCGAGATCATCGTGAACCTCCTCTACGGCGGCTGGGGCCACGCCACCGGCCAGGCCTGGTGGGATGACGCCACCCTCGTCAAGCTCGGCAGCGCCTCCGCCGCGGCAGATGGCGGCCCGGACCTCGAGGCCATCACCCGCATCTTTGCCAAATCAGCCACCGGCACCGACCTCGCCGCCCTGCACACCGCCATCGCTGCGAAAAAGAGCGCCGCCGCCAGGATTGTCGCCACCGCCCTCAGCGTGCCGGCCAAGGCCGCGGCCCCCGTCGAGTCCCAGGCCGACCTCGCCAAGACCCACCAAAAAATCATCCTCAGCACCAAGGAAGGCCTCATGTTTGACCAGGCGGAACTCACCGCCGCTGCGGACAAGCCCGTCGCCCTCCTCTTTAAAAACCCGGACCTCCTCCAGCACAACGTCGTCTTCGGCCAGCCCGGCAGCTACGACAAGCTCAACGCCGCCGCCCTCGCCCAGCTCACCCAGCCAGACGCCATCGCCAACAACTACGTGCCCAAGATCCCCGAAGTCATCGCCTCCAGCAGGCTGCTGAATGCCGGTGAGTCCGAGATCCTCAAGTTCACCCTCAAAGCCGGCGACTACCCCTACGTCTGCACCTTCCCTGGCCACGCCGTCGTCATGCGCGGCGTGCTCAAGGTCAAATAACCCACCGCGCCAGGCCTGACAGCCTCCGCAGACAAAGGGCGTCCCCACACCGGGGACGCCCTTTTTGTTTCGCCAGGGAATGCCCCGGCACCGCAGAGCCAGAGAGAGCGCCAGCAAAGCGCAGACTGCGACTCGCAAGGCCCTCGTCAAAAGAGGTGCCGCGTTCTGAGAACGCCAACGGCGTTCCGCCCTCCAGCCTGGGGTTGCCTGAGGCACGAAGGCTACCCCAGGTACTCACCGGAAATCCCGGAACCGCACCGCGGTTCAGCCCCCCGAAACCTGCGCACCCGCCTCTCGACCGCGCCCCCCGGCCAAAATCCACCGCCCACGTCCGAACTCCGTCGCCCCAGTCCGGAGTCCTGAAAGGACGGGACCCCATAGCCTGGGGCGGAGTGAGGCACGAACGAAGCCCCAGGTTCCCACACCAAAATCCGGAGCCCTGAATGGGCGAGACACCCGCCGGCCACACAACCACGCACCGCGCCCCTCACCCACCGCCCCTCCAGCCCTCTTCCTCTCCGTTCCCTCCGTCCCCTCCTGTTCAAAAACCCCGCCGCCCGCCCCCGTCCCGCCGGCTCGCCCCCCCGGTCCGGAAAAAACCCGCGCCTTCACCCCGAACCGCGCCCAACTCCGGCGAACGGCTCGGATCAGGCGACGGCGAGCGGGAGGCGTTGATGACACAATAGATGCCATACGAGCCATTGCCTGCATCCGTTTTGTCCGGTCCCGTTAGTGGATGTGACATTACTTGTCATTGGCGGATAGTTTGGTGAGACGGCGCGTAACTCCAACGCTCCAAGAGCCAGAGGCAAGGCAACCAAACGATCCCCGTAAAGCAGGCGACCAACATAATGCCCGGAAGCTTTGCGAGTCTCTCTGAGAAGGTTGGCCAATACGCAAATGCAAGAGCGGCTCTCGGCAGACCAGAAAGCGAACCCTCATCGCCCCAATTAACTGATGATTCTTGGCGCTGTAGATAGGTGACATGAGCCGTGTAGTCATACAGCAGGCTGTAGATGATGAAGGCGACAACACCGGAAATGGCTACCCCAAAAACCTGGTTCGATGCTGACTCACGTGGAAACAGTCTGCGAACTACGATCAAGTGAACCAACAGGGAGAGCGCCGCAGTCGCCAGACCCGTGAGGTAAAGGTTGGCAGCGAAGTCGGAAATTGAGCCGGTGAAGTAGTTGCCAATCGTCATCAGAATGACGGGCAGCGCCATGTAAACAGCGATTCCGACAAAGCGACGAATGGAAGTCATTACGCAAGGGTGCTGTGTTCCTTGATCGAACAGTTGGACATTAGCCCCCAATCTGTCCGCACATCCCGCTGCCAGGCAGGGTTTTTTGAAGAGGCTGGATGGTGGGCAGGCATATGATTCTGAATGGATATGACGCAGTCGTGGGCGAGTATATCCAGGTGGACACAAAAGCAAGCCTTTGGGCGAATTGGGGGCCCGGGCTTTCAGAGGAGTTGGAAATCGGGCTAAGCGGTTCGCCCATCCCGGCGCTGGCGGGGCTTGGGGACCGGGGTGGTCTGCCTTTCCCCCTCGTCGGAACGCGAACGCTGCGGGAAGGTAGGGCAGGCTGGTCCTCCAGCCGCCGCGGGGCCCCACGCCAGCGCGCACCAAGCGCGTGCCCCACGCCAGCGCGCACCAAGCGCGTGCCCCACTCCAGCGCGCACCAAGCGCGTGCCCCACTCCAGCGCGCACCAAGCGCGTGCCCCACGCCAGCGCGCACCAGGCGCGTGCTTCACGCGATGCTCACCGCACCCGGCACCAACGCAGCAGGCCCGGTCCTTGGTGCGCGGGGCGCGGGGCCTCGCGGCGGCTGGAGGACCAGCCTGCCCTACCTTTCCGCACTGAACGCTCCACATCTCTAATTCTCTAACCCTCTATCCCTCTATTTCTCTAAAAAGACCAGCCCGCCCTACCTTTCGGCTCCAATGGCGCCCCTTTGTCTCCCCAGGGCACCACCCGAGCCCGGAACAATCCCGCGGGCACTTGATTCTGCGGCGGGCGGGGGCAGACTGCGGGCTGCATGGTCCCTGTACTCCGCCACCTCCTGCCGCTCGCCTGTCTCCTGCTGGTTCTCCCGCAGGCGGGGGCTGCTGTCGATTTTAACCGCGATGTCCGCCCCATCCTGGCGGACAAATGCTGGCACTGCCACGGCCCGGAGGAGGCGCTGCGCAAGGGGAAGCTCCGGCTGGACACGGCGGAGGGCATTGCCCGGGTGATCGACAAGACGACCCCGAACTCCAGCAAGCTGCTGGCCCGGCTCCACTCAGCGGACCCCGAGGAGAAAATGCCGCCGCCGGATTCCAACCTTGGCAAAACGCTCTCCGGCAAGGAAATCGAAACGCTTTCCGCCTGGGTGAAGGAGGGCGCAGGGTGGGCGAAGCACTGGGCCTTTGAGCAGCCGAAAAAGTCCGCCGTCCCGCCGGGCGAGGCCGGGCCGATTGACGCCTTCCTGGCCGCGCATCAGTCTGCGGCCGGGCTGGCCTTTTCCCCGGAGGCCACGCCGGACCAGTTCATCCGCCGCGTCACCTTTGACCTGACCGGCATGCCGCCCACGCCGGCGGAGGTGGATGCGTTCCTGGCCGACTTCGCCGCCGGGCCTGCCGCAGCGCGGGGAAAACTGGTGGACCGCCTCCTGGCCAGCCCGCGCTACGGTGAGCGGATGGCTCTGGCGTGGATGGACCTCGCCCGCTACGGCGACTCCAGCGCCATGCACGCGGACGGCCCGCGCGACATGTGGCCGTGGCGCGACTGGGTCATCCAGGCGTTCAACACGAACATGCCCTACGACAGGTTCACCACCGAGCAGCTGGCCGGCGATCTCCTGCCGAATGCCACCGTGGCCCAGAAGGTGGCCTCGGGATTCAACCGGAACAACGTCAGCTCCGACGAGGGCGGCGCCATCCCGGAGGAGCTGCGCGTGGAGTATGCCGTGGATCGCGTGATGACCACGGCGAAAACGTGGTTCGCCCTGAGCATGGAGTGCGCCCAGTGCCACGACCACAAGTACGACCCCGTCTCCCAAAAGGAGTACTACCAGTTCTTTGCCTTCTTCAACAACGCCTCCGATCCCGGCATGCAGACGCGCGGCGGGAACCAGGCCCCGGTGGTCGAAGTGGAGTCGCCCGAGCGCGCCGCCCAGATCGCCGCAGCCAAAGCCGTGGTGGCCGAAGCCGACGCCAAAGTGAAGGCGCGCGAAGCCGAAGCGGCCAGCGCCTTTGCCCAATGGCTGGAGAAAAAGCAGGCCGCGCTGGCCGCCAAACCCGCCGCCACCCCGGAGCCCGCCGGACTGGTTCATTTTTTCCCGCTGGACGAGACCGATGGCGGCAGCATCACCAGCCTGGAGGGGCTGGAGGCCACACTGGGCGGAAAACTGGAGAGCACCCCGCGCGAGACGGCGCATGGCTTGAAATTCGACGGCGGCACCAGCTACACCTGCACCTCCCCCGGGCCCGAGCTGGAGCGCGACCAGCCGTACACCTTCGCCGTCTGGGTGAAAATCCCGAAGGGCGGCAGCGGCGGGGCCCTCTTTGCCAGGATGGACGAGGCCAATGCCTACCGGGGCTGGGACATGTGGGTGCAGGGCAGCAATCTCGCCGTCCACCTCGTCAACCACTGGCCGGACAACGCGCTGAAGGTTGTCTCCAAAGCCGCGCTGAAACCTGATGTGTGGCACCAGGCCGTCGTCACGTATGACGGCTCCGCCAAGCTGGAAGGCGTGAAGATTTACCTGGACGGCAAGCCCACCGAGACCACTGCGGAGGCCAACGCCCTCACCGGCACGCTGAAAACCAGCACCCCGTTCAAGATCGGCTCCCGCAGCGGCGGGGCAAACTTCAAAGGCGAACTGGACGACCTGCGCCTCTACAACCGCGCCCTCTCCGCAGAGGAAATCCAGAAGATCGGCAGCGATCCCGTGGCCTCCGTGCTCGCCCTCGCCCCGGACCAGCGCACGCCGGACCAGCGCGACTTCCTTTTCCACCACTACCTGAGCAAGGAGGACGCCCCGTATAAAAAACTGCGCACCGCCTATGCAGACGCGGCGAAGAAGGCGGGCAAGCTGGAAACAGTGAAGCCCAGCACGATGATCATGCAGGATGAGGCGAAGATGAGGCCCACGTTTGTCCTGAATCGCGGCCAGTACGACCAGCCGAAAAAGGACGCCCCGGTCGAGCCCGGCGTGCCCACCGCCTTGGGCCGGCTGCCCGACGGCGCGCCGAAAAACCGTCTCGGTCTGGCGCAGTGGATCACCAGCCCGGAAAACCCGCTCACCGCGCGCGTGGCGGTGAACCGGCTGTGGCAGCTCGTCTTTGGCGACGGCATCGCCCGCAGCACGGAGGACTTCGGCGCCCAGGGCGAGATGCCGGCCAATCCCGAGCTGCTCGACTGGCTGGCCGTGGACTTCACCGAGCACGAGTGGGACGTGAAGCGCACCCTGCGCCAGCTCGTCCTGAGCCGCGCCTACGGCCAGAGCAGCCGGCAGACGCCCGAGCTTCGGGAAAAGGACCCCGGCAACATCTTCCTCGCCCGCGGCCCGCGCTTCCGCCTCCAGGGCGAGTTCGTCCGCGACCAGGCGCTCTGTGTTTCCGGCCTGCTGAATGGCGCCATCGGCGGCCCGAGCACCAAGCCCTACCAGCCCGCCGGGCTCTGGGAGGAGGTCGCGCTCGATCCAGGCGGCACGGGCAAGTTTGTCCAGGACACCGGGGACAAGCTCTACCGCCGCTCCATGTACATCTACTGGAAGCGCAGCGCTCCCCACCCGACCATGCTCATCTTCGACGCGCCCACGCGGGAGAAATGCACCGCCCGCCGCCCGCGCACGAACACCCCGCTTCAGGCGCTCGCCGCACTGAACGACCCGCAGTTTGTCGAGGCGTCCCGCTTCTTTGCCCAGCGCCTCATGAAAGAGGCCGGCCCCGCACCCGAGGCCCGCATCACCTTTGCCGTGAAGCATGTCCTAGCACGCCCCGCCACGGTCAAGGAGGTCACCCTGCTCGGCCAGCTCTACCAGACCCAGCTCGCCACCTTCCAGGCAGACGCGGCCAAGGCCACCGCCTTCCTCTCCGTAGGCGAGGCCAAACCCGACCCCGCGCTGAACCCCGCCGAACTCGCCGCCTGGACCGTCATCGCCAGCACCATCCTCAACCTCGACGAAGCCCTCACCCGCGGTTGATTTCCGCCCCACACCGTCATGCACCCGCTCGACCACGCCCTCACCCGCCGCACCTTTCTCGGACGTTCCGCCGGAGCCCTCGGGGCCGCCGCGCTCTCGTCCCTGATCAATCCCCGCGCCGCCCAAGCCACAGCCGCCCTGCCCCACGGCGTCCACTTTGCCCCAAAGGCGAAACGCGTCATCTACCTCTTTCTCGCTGGCGGCCCGTCAAACATCGACATGTTCGACTACAAGCCGTCCCTCCAGAAAATCCACGGCACCGAGCTGCCCGCCTCCATCCGGAACGGCCAGCGCATCACCGGCATGACCAGCGGCCAGTCCACCTTCCCCTGCGTCGCGCCCATGTTTCAGTTTGAGCGCTTCGGAAAACACGGCACCTGGGTGAACAAGGACGTCCTGCCGTACACCGCCCGCATTGTGGATGACATCACCATCGTGAAGTCACTCCACACGGAGGCCATCAACCACGACCCCGCCATCACCTTCATCAACACCGGAGCCCAGCAGCCGGGCAAGCCCTCCATGGGCGCGTGGCTCAGCTACGGACTCGGCAGCGAGAACCAGAACATGCCCGCCTTCATCACCATGATCTCCCAGGGGCGGGGAAACAAGCAGGCGCTCTACTCCCGCCTGTGGGGCTCCGGTTTTCTCGACAGCAAATACCAGGGCGTCCAGTTCCGCAGCGGCAGTGATCCCGTGCTCTTCCTCAACAACCCGCCCGGCCTCGACCGCGACATGCGACGCGCCCAGCTCGACACCCTCGGCGCCCTGAACGGCGACGCCGCCGACGCCTTTGGCGATCCCGAGACCCGCGCCCGCATCGCCCAGTATGAAATGGCCTACCGCATGCAGACCTCCGTGCCGGAAGTCGTGGATGTGAAAGGCGAGCCCGAGTCCGTCCTCAACCTCTACGGCAAGGACGCACGCAAGCCCGGCTCCTTTGCCTACAACTGCATCCTCGCCCGCCGCATGGCCGAGCGCGGCGTCCGCTTCATCCAGCTCTACCACCAGGGCTGGGACCAGCATGGGAACCTGCCCAAAGACCTCCGCCTCCAGTGCGAGGATGTCGACCAGGCCTCGGCCGCCCTCGTCCAGGACCTGAAGCAGCGCGGCATGCTCGAGGACACCCTCGTCATCTGCGGCGGCGAATTCGGCCGCACCATCTACAGCCAGGGCACCCTGACCAAGGACAACCACGGCCGCGACCACCACGGCCGCTGCTTCACCAGCTGGCTCGCCGGCGGCGGGGTGAAGGCAGGCTTCGAATTCGGAGAGACGGACGACTTTTGCTACAACATCACGAAGGACCCCGTCCACATCCGCGAACTCAACGCCACCATCCTCCACACCCTCGGCATCGACCACCGCCGCCTCACCTTCAAATACCAGGGCCTCGACCAGCGCCTCACCGGCGTGGAGGAGGCACGGGTGGTGCATGAGATCCTGGCGTGAGCCGGGTCAGCTCGAGGGTTGCGCGGGGTGTCTGGAATAGGTGGACACTCGCGGCCCACATCGCAGAGCCGATGATCAGGCCCCCGGAGTGACAGGAGGCAAAACGGGTGGCTTTGGTCCATGCGGGGGACGCGGCTTGGGCGGACGTGGCGGGTGATTTTCACTTCCCGAAGTCGGGGGATCGACTGGTTTCATATCCGCGACATCCGCGTTGTCTGCGGTTCTCATTCCCCTTTTCCGGTACAACGGCAGAACCCTACCCAACCGCCCACCCCTGCGCCCCTGCAGACGGAAGGGTGACGAACATGGCGGGCTTGATTCCCGTCTTGGCCTCGTAGGCGGCGGCCACGCGGCTCTGGATTTCCGCCACGCGGTCGAGCCGGCAGAGGTAAATGGCGGAGCCGCCAAAGCCGCCGCCCGTCATGCGCGCGCCGATCACGCCGCCGACCTCGCCGATTTCCTGGGCGATGCCGACGAGCGCGTCCAGCTCGGCGCAGGAGACCTCGTAGTCGGCCCGCAGGCTCTCGTGGCTGGCAAACATGAGCGCCCCGGCGGCAGCGAAATCTCCGGCGGTGAGGGCGGCGCAGCAGGCGAGGACGCGGGCATTTTCCGTGACGATGTGCCGGGCCCGGCGGAGCAGGAGCGGGTCGGCCAGGGTGGCCACCTGGTCGAGCGTGGCGTCGCGCAGGCTCGCCAGGCCGAGGGCGGCGGCGGCGGCCTCGCAGGAGGTACGGCGGCGGGCGTACTCGCTGGAGGCCAGCTGGTGGTGTACGCCGGAGTTGATGACGAGCACGCCCAGCGTGGCATCCGGCCACGGGACCGCGCTGAATTTCTGCGTGCGGCAGTCCAGCAGCAGGAGGTGCTGCTCCCGGCCAAAGACGGAGGCAAACTGGTCCATGATGCCGCAGGGCACTCCGGCGAAACGGTGCTCCGCCGCCTGGCAGAGGAGCGCCTTCTCCGAGCGGTCCAGCTCCCGGCCGGCCAGCTGCTCGACCAGCGTGGCCATGGCCACCTCCAGCGCCGCGCTGGAGCTGAGCCCGCCGCCCGGAGGCACGTCGGAGGTGATCCAGGCGTCGAAGCCCGGCACTGCCACGCCCTTTTCCTCATAGCCCGCCAGCACCCCGCGCACGTAGTTCGCCCAGACCGGCTCGCTGCGCAGGATCGGCTCGTCCAGCGGCACCTCGACGACGCCGTCACTCAGCGCCGTGCGCAGGCGGACCGTCCGCGTGCCGTTGAGCGCGCCCACGGCCAGAGTGCGCTTGTCCAGAGCAAAGGGGAGGACAAAGCCGTCATTGTAGTCCGTATGCTCGCCGATGAAATTCACCCGCCCCGGCGCCGCAGCGGCGTGGGTGGCGGCGGTGCCGAAGTGCTGGCGAAAGGCGGCGAGGGCGGAGTCGATCATGATCGGCTGAGTTAAGAGAACGCCGCCCTCTTTCCAAGCGGCAATTCTCAAAACCAGCCGACCGGGTTTCCACCAGGGCACCCGGCGCTCATGCACGCCGGCAGAGATCGGCGAAGTCGGAGGCCATCCGCTGTGCGGAAAACGTCCGCCGCACCGTCTCCCGCCCGCTGCGGGACAGTTCCTCCCGCAGCCCCGGCTCCGTGACCACCCGCTCCAGCGCTGCCGCCAGGGAGGCGGCATCCTCCGGTGCGCACAGCAAGCCGCCGCGCGTCGCCTCTATCAATTCCGGAAACGCCGCCGTCTCCGGCTCCACCACCGGCACCCCGCAGGCCAGCGCCTCGATGACGTAAAGCCCGAACGCCTCGCCATACGTCGCCGGCACGCTCAGCACCGTCAGACTCTGTAAAAACGCCACCTTTTCCTCGAAGGCCAGGTTCGGCAGAAACTCGACCCGCTCCGCGCAGCCCGCCTCCGCCAGCCTCGACTGGAGCTGGGCCAGAAAGGCGTCGTCCACACTTGTCTTCGCCCCGGCAAGCCGCAGGCGCACCTCCGGCACGCGTCCGGATTTCACCAGGATGATGAAGGCCTCCACCAGCAGGTCCAGCCCCTTGCCCTTGCACAGGCGGGCGAGAAACCCGATCACCGGTTTTTCCGGCGGCGCGGCAGGCGGCGCGAAGCCCTCCAGGTCGATCCCGTTCCAGATCGTGGCCACGCGGCCCTCCCGCAGGCCCATCCGGCGGCACATGAGTTCGGCGTAGTAGCGGCTGACCCCGGCCCAGACATCCACGTAGCGGTCCGCCGCGCCCAGCGCCCGCCACGCCTCCGCGCGGAAGGGCTCGGGCAGGGAATCCAGGAACGCATCCTCCCCCTGGAGCGTGCAGACCACACGGCAGCCCAGCCGCTCCTTCACCCCCTTCGCCAGGCCGGAGAGCAGCCCGTTGGAGAAGGCCACCACGTCCGGATTTTCCCCCTCCAGCCACGCCAGCAGGCGCTCCCACTCCTTCGCCTGGTGGCCCTGCAGCCCGCGCATCGTCTCCACCGTCATCTCGCCCAGGTCCTTCGCCGTCGTCATGCCAGCGTATTCGCTCACCTTCCGCAGGAGCCCCGTCGCGTCGAACATGCGGTCCAGCCAGCGCGGCGTCTTCCGGAAGAGCGCCAGCTTCTGCTGGAGAAACATGTTCACCCCGCCCGCAAAGAGCGGCGCCCCCGGAGACGCCGCCGTCTCGTCCAGCACCAGCGGCAGATACAGCGGCACCAGAAACGCCTCATGCCCCAGCCGGCAGAGCGCCTTAACCAGCGTGTTGTCACGATGGCAGTTGCCACAGTGAAAATTTCCCGTCCCGGCCGTGAGATGCGCGATCTTCATGCAGGGCAGCTTGCCCCTTTCCGGCGGAAATCAAAGTGAATTAAGCCAGCCGTCCCCATCACGCTGCGGCAGAGAAAAGTAACCTGTGCCGGTCCGGCGCGCTTCTGGCGGCCCGGAAGTCATCGAACCAGGTTGAATTCAAGAGTGCGCTGCGGACGCGCAACAGGTGCCTCGCGGCGGGTCTCGCCCCAGAACATGCCGGAGCACCTGAATTGCGGGCCAATGGCTTCGTCGCACCACTCGGCCCCTTTTCCTAAACCGATAAAGAGGCCTGCGGACTAATACTTCGTGTCTTCAATACAGGTCTTTCGGTTCTCAGCATCTCGAATTTTTTCCGGCTGACGGCGAAACGCAGGCGCCCTCCTCTTGAACATTTTGTGTTACCAGCCTAGGGCTTGATCACGTCGATGCGGTAGAAGTTGCGCTGCGATTGGATGTTGGGATCGACGGCAGTTCCGATGTTTGCCGGATGTGTGATTATGCTGCCGGGCACGGTTATCCAGCTGGTGAGATCGGGCGACGATTTAAGGACGTAGGTCCGGTCTGCGAACCACGGGGCGAAGGTGATTTTCTGAGGACCGTCAGCAGTGCCAAGGAGGGACATATGAAATATGGAGCCGGTATCCGTGGGAGCAGTGCCAAAGGTGAATTCCATGACGTTCGGCTGGCCGTCGTGATCAGGATCCTGGGCGGGGGCGGCGTCGGGGTTGTCGAGGCCAAAGTATTGGACTTGCCATGAGTCGGCAAGACCATCGGAGGCGTAGGCTCCGAAATTGTCGGGCAGGGAATCGAGGATCGTGAGGCTGAAGCTGCCGCTGTAGCCGGCGTAGGCGGCTTGGGCCAAGGCGGGGGTGTTTTGATACACATTGGCAGCGGTGGCCAGGCCAGTTGGGCTGATGCTGCTCAGCGGTCCGCTCAGGATGCTCCAGGTGGGCACATTGGGAGCCAGAAGAACCGTGGTGTTGTCGTCAAGAAGTTGCGTGGCGGTGAGCTGACGGGTGGCTCCTTCGCCGACGGTCGCGGAGGTGGCGCTCAGTTGCAGGGCGGTCACGTCAGTGAGCTGCGCGAGGTAGCCCTGCTTGGCCGTTTCCGAGGGAAGGGCGACCGTGGAAATGCCGGCGATGCCGCCAAGGCTGGCGTCGTTGGTGTAAATGGCGCTGGCGGTGCGCTGGCCGCCAACATCCGTGGTGTCGGTGGTGAGGCTGTAGCTGGCACTGCTGCGCGGGCCTGCCTGGACTGCGCCTGCCAGGAGCAGGAGGACGAAGGTGGTGTTTGTGTTCATGGCAAGGTATTCAGGTGGCAGGGAAATGGTTTACGGCCGCTGATAGAGATGCATCACGCGACCAGGGGTAAAGGTCCAGGTGTCCGCAAAGGGACCGACACTCTGGCCGCCATAGACAATCATGCTGCTTCCGGTCCAGACGGCGGTGTGGAAAGAGCGCGGAGCGGGAGCCCCCGCAGCACTGACAGGAGACCACGTGTCCGAGGCGGGGATGTAGCGTGAGCCATCATTGTAATAGTGGGAGGTGCCGTCGAAGAAAAGCCCTCCCCAGACCACCATTTCGCTGCCCGTCCAGACCGCGGTATGTGCGGTGCGTCCGCTGAGCGATCCAGCTTCCGGGAGGGCTTTCCAGATGTCCGTAGCGGGATTGTAACGCGAACCATCCTTGAAGTAAGTTCCAGCGGAGCCTCCGAAGACGATCATTTCATTCCCGGTCCAAACAGCTGTGTGTGACGCCCGCACGGAAGGTGCGTTGGTCAGGGTCATGGCGGTCCATGCATTGCTGGCAGGATTGTAGCGCGATCCATCATTAAAGTTGCTGGCACCCGTGCCGCCCCAAACGATCATTTCGCTGCCGGTCCAAACGGCTGAGTGGTTTGCCCGCGCGGTGGGCGAAGCACCTGCAGTGGTGACTCCAGACCAGGAGTTGGTAGCGGGATTGTAGCGGCCGCCGTCGTTGAAATTCGCACCTCCGTTTGTTCCTCCCCAAATAACCATGGCAGAACCAGTCCAGACGGCACTGTGGCCAGTGCGAGGCAGGGAGGCAACGGCTGCTACTGGGCTCCAGGTGTCGCTTGCCGGACTGTAGCGGGCTCCGTCGTTGAAATATGTTGCACCATCAATCCCTCCCCAAATAATCATTTCGGTGCCGGTCCAAATTGCGGTGTGGCCATATCTGGCAGCCGGGGCGCCAGCAGTTGACATGGCGGTCCAGCGGTTTGTTGTGGGATTATAGCGCTGACCGTCACCCCACGCGATACCACCATAGCCTCCCCACACGATCATTTCACTGCCAGTCCAGACGGCCGTGTGTCTCTGCCGGCTGTTGAGTGCAATGATCGGGGAGCTGAGGGCGATCCAGGTGTCGGTGGTTGGATCATATCGTCCGCCTGTATTCAAGTAGTTTCCAGTAAGGAAAAGTCCGCCCCAGATGATCATTTTTTCCCCCGTCCAAACGGCTGAGTGGAGTCGGCGGGCGGAGGGAGCATTGGTGTTGGAAACAAGCGCCCAGGAGTCCGTAACAGGATTGTAGCGCGCACCATCATTGAAACTTGTGGCGCTGGAGGCCGTGCTGTCGCTCCCGCCCCACACGATCATTTCACTTCCAGTCCATGCCATGGAATGATACACCCGGGCGCCTGGTGCTGCAGTCGTCGAAGTCGCCATCCAGGTGTTGGTGGCAGGATTGTAGCGTCCTCCGCTGTTGAGGATGGATCCGCCGGTGGTTCCGCCCCAGACGATCATTTCCGTGCCGGTCCACAGCGACTGGTGATGGATGCGGGCGGCGGGTGCATTCGTTGTTGAAAGGTTCGACCAGGTATTCGTCGTGAGGTTGTAGCGGCCTCCAGTATTAAGGTAGCCGCTGCCTACCCCTCCCCAAATGATCATTTCCCCATTGGCTACGACTGCGCAATGATTGGCGCGCGCGGCAGGTGCGCCCGCCGCAGCCAGCACGGTCCATGTGTCCGTGGCGGGATTGTACCGCGCCCCATTGTTCACGGGGTTCCCGGCAGCATTCAGACCTCCCCAAACGATCATTTCACTGCCCGTCCAGACGGCGGTGTGGTCCACTCGGGCTGTCGGGGCGTTGGTGGTGGAAATGGGCAACCAGGAGTTGGAGGCAGGGTTGAAGCGCGCGCCATCGTTGAGCACCGGACCAGAGCCCTGGCCACCCCATACAATCATTTCGGTGCCGGTCCAGACGGTGGAACTTTGCAATCGGGCCGCTGGTGCGCCCACCGTGGGAAGCGCCGACCATGCGTTGGAAATGGGATTGTAGCGGGCTCCGTCGTTTATTAAAACTCCGGCAACCGTGGCCCCTCCCCAAACGATCATTTCACTTCCCGTCCATACTTTGGCGTGACGCGAGCGTTCCGCCGGCGTGATGCCGTTGACATCTTGCTGCCAGCCATCCGGCAGCACCGTGGTGCCTATCTTAAAATAACCTGCGTTAAGCAGCGCGGAGTTCTCCGTCTGCGATAAAACAAGCCCTCCACTGGCCACTGCGGTTTGCGCATTGGCGTTCAAGTTTCCTGCCGCCGCACCGGCCGCCAAATTTGCCGCGGTCACGGCATTGTTGGCCAACTGACTGCCGCCGACCGCGCCAGCCGCGATCTGCGCAGCACCCACGGCACCAGGAGCGATCTTCGCGCTTGTGATCGAGGCGTCCGGGACATTTGCCGCCATCATCGCATACCCTGCGGAAGCCACGCGCTGATCAGGCGTCAGCAGCTGCGTCCCGTTGGTTCCGTCATTGATCCAGATTCGCAAATAAACGTCCGAATTGCCAAAGACAGCGCTGGGAATGGCCGTCATGTGGGGCAACGCGGCGTCGCCCAACAAGACGGAGTAGAGCCCCTTGGTGACCGGGAGCGCAACACCGGTGGCTGGCGCGGAGCCGGCCACGCTGCTGCCGTCATTGCTCCAGTACGTCGTGGTGCCGGTGGCATTGACCAGCGCGAATCTGAATTGTCCCGTGCCATCGAAATTAGCCGCCCCAACAACCATGCGGCCCTGGTAGTTGATGAGGGGCGGAACCTGCGCCTGGGCGCTGGTGATGAAAGCCAGGAGGAAGAAGACGCAGACCTGAATGAGAGGGTGTAATTTCATGACGGTGGGAATTGGTTCAACTACTGATGCACCGCTTCCTGGAAAAGGTTTCAGTGGTGGTTGATAAAAATTCGAAAAAGGACGAAGGGGCCACCGCTGGTCGTGAAAACTCCACGGTCCGCGCCCGCCGCTTCCACCGCCATGCCTCGCCACACCCAGCCTGCTTGTTTCCCTGCCACCGCCTGGACCCGCGTTCTCCGGGCGCAGGACATGCAGGCTCCAGAGGCCCGGCAGGCGCGGGAGGAGGTTTGCCAGACGTATTGGCCACCTGTCTATTCCTATTTTAGGGCCCTGGGTTGCGGGCGTGAGGATGCACTGGATCTCACGCAGGAACTTTTGGCCGATTTTTGCGAGGGAAGCGGTCTGGTCCGGGTGGATCGTGAAGTGGCGAGTCTGCGCAGTTATTTAAGGGCGGCGGTCAGACATCGATTGATAAACTTTCGTCGCGATGCCAGTGCCCAGAAGCGTGGCGGCGGGTCATTTACCCTGTCGCTGGATGAGATCGAGGAGCGCGCAGTGCCCGCAGATCCAGCCATGGCTGATGCTTTCTACGACCGCCGCTGGGCCTGGACCATTTTTAGCCGCGCGATGGACCAGCTGGCAGAATCCTATGCCTCGCGCGGCAAGGGACCGTTGTTTGCCGAATTGAAAGGCGGCTTAATTTCACCGGAGGCACTGAAACCTTACGCCGAAATCGGTGCAATGTTCAGTGTGGGAGAGGCTCAAATAAAACTGGAAGTACACCGGGCGCGCAAACGCCTGGCGGACACCTTGCGCCAGGAAGTCTCGGCTACGCTGGAACCTGCGTGCCCCACCGCGTCCGTGGAAACCGAACTGCGCTACCTGCTTCACGTGCTCGCCCATGGCTCCTGAAACCACCTGCCCACGTTGTGCTCAACCGCTCGGGCAAGGGGTCATTCACGGCCTCTGTGCCTCATGCCTGGCGCGGGGCATGGCTGATTTGCTTGATTTCCCCTCACCTCCGGCCGTGGATGATTCTCCTCCCGACGTCGCAGGCTACGAACTCCACCACCCCATCGGCCTTGGCGGCATGGGCCAGGTCTTTGCGGCCACAGAAGTTGCCACCAACACTCCAGTGGCCGTGAAGATCCTCGCCAGCCGTTGGACAGCCGATGCAGAAGTGTCGGGCCGTTTCGAGGCGGAGGCGGAAGCGCTGAGGCAGCTGGACCACCCGCATATTGTGCAGATTTGCTCCACTGGTCAGACTGAAGATGGCCGGCTCTTCATCGCTATGGAACTTGTCGACGGGTGCGATTTAGGCCGGCTGCTCCGCGTGGAAAAGGTGGCGCCAGCGCGAGCTTATGACATTTTTCTGAAAGTCGCCGCCGCCCTGACGCATGCACACAGCCGGGGCATCGTGCATCGCGACGTGAAGCCTTCCAACATCCTCATCGGGCCAAACGGCACCGTCAAGTTGGCCGATTTCGGCCTGGCCAGCCGTCTGGCGAAAGAACACAGCCCCTGCGGAATCGGCGACCTGACACAAACACGCGACACTTTCGGCACGCCCTACTACATAGCACCCGAGGCGCTGCGTGGCTGCGCGGACGCGACTCCGGCTGCCGATGTGTATGCAGCAGGCGTCCTGCTCTATCATTTATTGACAGGCTCCCCCCCATTGGGCAACTACACCCCGCTCAGCAAGGCAGCGGGTCTTTCCCGCAGCGCGGATGGCGCCCTGTCCGCTGCGATTCAGGCCGATCCAGCGCTGCGCTGTCCGAATCTCGCGGCGCTGGTAAAAAGTGTTGAAGCCGCGCAACACGGATATTCACGGCGGAGGCAAAAGCTCATTGGATTTGGTGCCCTGGCAGCCACGGGTCTGGTCTGCGGGGCCTGGCTTCTCGGGTGGTTGACTGGCCGCCCCACCCCACCACCGCCACCGCCCGTGTACGCCGATGCCAGGCTGGCGACGGTCGATGCACCATGGATAAACAGCCTGGGAATGAAATTTGTTCCTGCGGGTGGGCCAAATTTACTCTTCTCTGTTTGGGAAACCCGCCGCCAGGATTTCGAAGTATTTGCCAAAGCTGATCGCTCGATGTTGCCAGAGTGGAGGCTCGCATCACAGAAAGCACGACGACGTTTTGAACGTGCGCAAACCCTCACCAAAGAGGGTTGGAAACCGGATGCCGCCTCATGGGAGAACCCGGGATTTCCCCAAACCTCTTTCGATCCGGCGGTCTACATCGCCCATCTGGAGGCAGATCTTTTCTGTGACTGGCTGACGATAATCGAGCGAAGAGCAGGGCGAATTACGAAAGAACAGTATTATCGTCTCCCCACGGCAGCTGAATGGAACTCCGCCGCCGGCACCACCCGCCTCCCCGGCAACCGCGCCGGGGAGGAAATCCGCCAAGGTCCCTGGCCCGACAGTTGGGAAACTTTTTCGGAACGCGATCCATTCCCCTACACGGCGCCCGTGGGCAGCTTTGCTGCTCAGCCGAACGGGCTCTGCGACATGCAGGGGAATGCCCGGGAATGGTCCTCGACACCTTCAATCAAAAGAAGACCAGCCCCACGGACAGACTTCTTTGTCCTGTGCGGTGACGCCTGGACCAGCGGAACCCTGCATGA
The DNA here is from genome assembly GCA_031411255.1 of bacterium. GTDB lineage: Bacteria > Verrucomicrobiota > Verrucomicrobiia > Verrucomicrobiales > V1-33 > JANOAS01. The sequence goes on along the minus strand of JANOAS010000226.1, from coordinate 1,247 downwards.
CACCACCCGCACCGAGGGTTCCCGTCTTCTTTGTGCCGCCGATGTTGGTTTCCGATGCGTGCTGGTGCTCACCAGCGAGCAAAATGAACCGGAGGCTGATTGAGATTCTTCCGGGCACGGTGGCGGCTCCGGGTTTGCGAATCAACCTCCCGCAGCAGGGTAAAACAAGACTTGCTGCGCCAGAGCAATGCACGTCCCGAGCACGGCACCTCCTGGCTTGGGGTGAACTGCCACGCGTGCCACCGCTCCGTCGCCTCACGTCCTCCGTTTCCGCCATCCCTGCCAATCCGAGCCATCCGCGGTCCCCCATTCCGAAAACCGCATTCCGAAATCCCCATTCCCCTTCACGTCCTCCGCATCGCCAAGATCAGCTCGTCCACCTTGTTCGCCAACGCCTGCATCTGCGCCTGGGTCGGCGGGGAGGCCACCACCAGATTCAGCGGGGCCACGCCGTTGGTGCTTGCGCTGCTGTTCGAGAGGGCGCTCGCCAGGGCGTTGGCCACCGCGTCACTCAGCTGCGCCGCGCTCACCTCGCCCGGCACCCCGGTGGGAATGCCGAACTCAAAGTGGACCGTCGTCCCGTCAAAGGTGGAGGTGACCGTCGCCCCGGAGAGCGGCGGCAGAGTCGTCACCCCGTCCACCACCGCCGCGGCAAAGGGTGGCCCCTGCGGACCGGGGTCCCCTGGAGGTCCGGGCGGACCCGCTGGCACCGCCAGGATGAGGTCGTGCAGTCCGTTCAGCTGCGAGCGCATCTGCGCCGCGTCGGTCTCTGTGTTTTCCAGGGGAAGCGTGGGATCGAATGACATGGCAGGTGGATAGAGGGTTGGAGGATTGGAGAATTAGAGGATCAGATTTTCTGTGGATGAGAAGGCTGGCGGGCAGAGGGTCGGCGGAGTTGAAGGATTCGAGCCCCAGAGTCCGGTCAAAGAGGCCTTCGCCTCCCGCCCCCTCTAAATCTCTAATCCTCCAACCCTCTAAACCTCTAGCCCCCCGCCTCCCTTTTCCCCGCTACGGAGCAATGGTGATCCGCTGCACCGCCGTCCACTCGCCCACCGGCGAGCCCTTGTCCCAGAAGCGCAGGCGGTATTCCCGCACCTCCGGCTGCCCGGCCACCGCCAGCGGGCGGGAGTCCACATACGGGCTGCTCGTCGCCACCGCCAGCTGCTGCCAGGGCCCGCTGCCCACACGGCTCTCGATCACCACGCCCATGCGGCCGTATTTGTTAAAGCTCACCTGCGCGCAGTGGC
>JANOAS010000225.1:0-50119 GCA_031411255.1 bacterium | reverse complement strand
TGGAACGGCGCCTCCGGCCCGGCGGTGTCCGCAACTTGGGGATGGGGGCGGTTTTTCCCAAGCCGGGGCGCGGAGTTCAGAACCCTGGTCCGAAAACCCGGGGTCGCTGTCCAAACGTTTGGAAGGCCATTTCCAAAACAGGAAAGCCGTTTCCAACGCCTTGGAAGGCCATTTCCAAAACAGGAAAGCCGTTTCCAACGCCTTGGAAGGTCACTTCCAAAACAGGAAAGCCGTTTCCAACGCCCTGGAAGGTCAATCCCAAAACAGGTATGCCGTTTCCAACGCCCTGGAAGGCCAATCCCAAAACAGGGAGGCCGTTTCCAACGTCCTGGAAGGTCAATCCCAAAACAGGGATGCTGTTTCCAACGTCCTGGAAGGTCAATCCCAAAACAGGGATGCCGTTTCCAACGCCCTGGAAGGCCAATCCCAGAACAGGGATGCCGTTTCCAACGTCTTGGAAGGCCACTCCGAAAACTCGGGGTCGCTGTCTAAACGTTTAGATGGCCACCCGGAAAACCCGGGGTTGGGAGGTCATCCGTGGTTTCCGTCCGGTCCATGGGGGGTGAAGAAACCGGGGACTGGGCAGGTGACCAGGAAATCGACGAGGCGGCCAGCGGGGGGGGCGTCAATGACGGAGCGCCGCCGGGAGCCTCACCCATCCACGCCAGCAAATCCGGGGCGAGGGGGATTTGCCACTCGAGGGGCGGGGTGTCGGGGGGAGTGAGGCGGAGGCGGCAGGAGTGGAGGGCGTGGCGGGGGAGGAGGAGGCGGCGGGCGAGGTCGGGGGTCCAGTCGGTCTCCATGAACTGGAGGTAGCAGTCGTCTCCGGGGCCGTAGATTTTGTCTCCGACAATGGGGAACCCGGCGTGGCTGAGGTGGACGCGGATCTGGTGCATGCGGCCGGTGCGGGGGAGGCAGTGAATGAGGGAAAACCGGGAGCCGGCGGTGGTTTCCTTTTCGAAGCGGCGGAGGACGCGGAAGGCGGTGGTGCTGGGGGCGCCGTCGGGGTGGACGGTTTGTTTGACGTAGACGGGGGAGGGCTGGATCTCGCCGAGGCGGCGGAGGGGGCCGTCGATGGTGAATTCGTCGTCGGCGGGCCAGCCCCAGACGAGGGCGAGGTAGTCTTTTTCCGCCATGCGGCGCTCCATGGCGCGGCCAAAGAGGCGGGCGGCGGACGGGTGCTTGGCCACGAGGGTGAGGCCGCTTGTTTCGCGGTCGAGGCGGTTGATGATGGAAAGGCGGGCGCCATTGACGATCTCGTAGGCGAGCAGGGCCTCCAGTCCGTCGAGCAGGGTGGGGGGATTTCCCGGCTTGGACGGGTGGACCTGGAGGGGGGCGGGCTTGTCGACGACGATGTAGTCGTCCGTCTCCTGGACGACGGTGAAATGGGGATTGAAGCCGGCGCTCCATTTCTCGGGATCGCCCTCCAGATGCGTCCAGGCACGGCCCGGCGTGACCCCGCCCCCCCGGCGGGTGGCGACGACTGGACTTGACCCGGGGGTCATTTGCTCATAAATGCTGGGCTTTTTCCCGAGATCCACACGGCACCATAATGTCCTCCAGCATCGAATACCAACACACACTCGCCAAACCCGCCAGCCTGACCGGCACCTCCCTACACACCGGAGAGAAGGTGACGCTCACCATGAAGCCTGCAGATCCGGATACGGGCCTGAGGTTCCGCCGGGTGGACCTTGAGGACGCGCCGTTCATCGACGCGCGGGTGGAAAACGTGCAGACGGTGGAGCGCGCGACCACCCTGGCCAGCGGCGGGGTGAAGGTGCACACGGTGGAGCACGTCATCTCCGCCCTCACGGGCATGGGGGTGGACAATGCGATCATCGAAATGGACGCGAATGAGCCGCCCATCGGCGACGGGTCGTCCCGGCCCTTTGTCGAGTGCCTGAAAAAGGCCGGACTGGCCCGGCAGGACAAGCTGCGCCGCGTCTTTGAGGTGCGGGAGCCGCTGCACCTGGAAACGCCGGGCGGGAGCATCGTCACCATCGTGCCGGACAAGAAGTTCCGCATTTCCGTGACCCAGGCCGGGCCGGACGGGCGCTTCACCCAGTTCTACAGCACGGAGATCACGCCGGAGATTTATGAAAAAGAGATCGCCCCGGCGCGGACGTTCGTCTTTTACGAGGACATCAAGCCACTGTTGGACAAGGGGCTGATCAAGGGCGGCAGCCTGGAAAACGCGGTCGTGATCCGGGACGAGTCCGTCATGTCGAAGGAGCCGCTGCGTTTCCGCGAGGAATTCGCCCGGCACAAGATCTTGGACCTCATCGGCGACCTGATGCTGGGCGGCAAGCGGATCATGGGCCACGTGATCGCCGTGCGCCCCGGCCACGGGCCGAACACGGAGATGGCCCGCCGGCTGAAGGCGGAGTACACCCGCGTGCTAAGCATGGTGCCGCCGATGATCAACCTGCCCACCGGCGAGGCGGTGCTGGACGTGAACGACGTCATGAAGATCCTGCCGCACCGCTACCCGTTCCTCATGGTGGACCGGGTCATCGGGTTCGAGGGGGAGAACAAGTGCACGGCCATCAAAACCGTCTCGATCAACGAACCGTATTTTGTCGGCCACTTCCCCGGGCACCCGGTCATGCCTGGCGTGCTCCAGCTGGAGGCGATGGCGCAGGTGGCCAGCATCCTGATGCTGCGGAAAGAGGAGAATCTGGGCAAGATCGGCTACTTCATGAGCGCGGACGAGGTGAAATTCCGCAAACCGGTCATGCCGGGGGATCTGATTTTCATCGAAGCGGAAATCCTGAAGTGCCGCCGGAACATCGGGCAGGCGCGCTGCCGCTGCATCGTGAACAACGAGACAGTGAGCGAGGGGGTCCTCATGTTCAGCCTCTTCGCGAAATAGAGTTCCTGGATTTCCGATGACCGCCGCCGAACTGAAAGCCTCCGCCACGCGCGACCCGGAACCACCCGCCGGGGCGTCGGACGCGGTGCGCGCCCTCTGGCTGACGGCGGCGGACCGGTGGGAGGACGCGCACAATGTGGCGCAGGACATGCACACGACCATGGGTTCGTGGATTCACGCGCTGCTGCACCTCATCGAGGGGGACGTGGGAAATGCCGGCTACTGGTTTTCCCGTGCCGGGAAGCCCGCGGTGGGCCGGGGGAAGATCGATGAGGAGTGGCTGAAGATCGCAGAGGCGGTGCTGGGGCAGGGGAAGTAGGAGGGGGCAGGCCTTGACCAAAGCGGCACGGCGCGGAAGCGTGCATGTGTCACGCTGACACCTTTTCTCCCATGCCTGCCACTCCCAGACGATGCCCTATCTGCCAGGAACTCCTGGTTGAGGTGGAGGCGGCTCTGAATGGGGTCTTTCTCGGTGGAACGAGGGGGACCCGGGTGCTGGACATTCGCTTGCCCGGGAAGGACTGGGTGCGCTCTTCATGACGCCGAGCCGCGCCGCCCGGGGGCTCTGCTGCGCGGAATGCGGGCCTTGACGATTGCGCCGACTCTCTCTGCTCACCGGCGGGAGCTGGGGCTGGATCTTTGACGGGCAGTGGGATTCGGTTGCTGAGGGGCTGGGTTACGGAACAGCCGGAAAGTATCTGGATGACGAATGTCCCCGGGGGATGATTTGCGGCGCAGGGGTGTGTGCAGGGACGGCATCTGCGGAGCGTCCGCCGGACGAAATCACCGGCTTCGACGCGGCGGATTTCCCAGCGAAACCAGTTGCACACCGATCATGAAAACACCCCACGGAAGAGACGAAATCAATGAGATGTTTGGCTACCCGGCCAACAAGGACGGCACGCTGAATGAGGCGTGGGAGGCGAACCACATTGAACGAGTGGCGCCTCCGGGCGCGTGGCAGCTCTATTACCAGGATGACAGGAGGGGGCCGGTGCCAGTGAGCGGCATCCGGATTCACCGGCTGCTGAAGCCGGTTTTCACCTCGGCCCTGGAGGACATCTGGGAAGTCGCGAGGGAAAACCTTGGTGCCGGAGCGTCTGACTCCGCCATTCGTTTCTGGCTGCACGAGAGGCGGCTGGATCAGCATGGCGGCGGGTTTAATTTCCGCCCCATCACCGGTGGGACGTCGCTGTCCCTGCATTCCTACGGGATCGCCATCGACTGGGACCCGGACCACAATCCGCGCCAGAAGCCGCTGACGAAGACGCTGCCCGACTGGTGGTATGACGTGTGGGCCCGGCATGGATGGAGTGACGGACGCCACTTCAAGACGCCCGACCCGATGCATGTGCAATTCGCCACCGGGGCCTGATCCTTCAAAACCGAAACTGACAAACCCAACCACCCAATCAAATGGCTAAAAAAGCAGCAAAGAAGGCGGCGCCCGCACCGGGAACGACGGATTTTTCCACCCCGCCAGGCAGTGCGCATGACTCCGACGGCAACAACGCGATGACGAACGGCCTGCGCGGCCTGCGCACGGTGTTTGCCGACGGCTCGGAGGTGATCGATGCGACGGAGCGCATCGAGGCGCACTACGACGGACGCGACTACGGACCGGCCACGGCCCGCCAGACCCGGACGAAAAAAGACGGCGTCACCCGGGTTCACCAGGAGAACTATGCATGGAAGGGCCGCGCCCTGCCGGATGTGAAGCTGACGTACCGGGCGGACGGTCTGACTGATGACGTCCAATTCGAGGGCAGGGCGACGAAGTTTGGCAAGAACGACCCGGTGGACAGCGGGGCGGGCTCACCGGTTTACAAGATCGTCCAGACCTGCAGCGAGGTCTACGGTGTTTCCCTGAAGCAGTCGATGATGCGGGAGGTGCTGGGCCCTGAATGGAAGACGGATGTACGGCGACTGACTGCGGTGGTGGAGGTCTACCACCCGGCGACCAGGCGGCTGGCACGGGCGCCGATCGTGGAGGTGGGTCCGGGAAATCCGGATGCGCTGATCGACCTGACGTGGGCTCTGGATATTTTCCTCGGCACGAACGGCAGTGCGAACGTGAAATTCCGGATCATTGTTTGATGATGGATGCCTGCTCCGCCGGTCGGGTGACTGGCGGGGCGGGTTGTTTTCAGGAAACGCAGAACCGTTGCTTTTTCCTCAAGCCCCACGTAAGGATGCCTCTCATGAGTCCGCCACCACTGCCCACAAATCTTCATGTTGTCCCCGATGATGGGCAGCCTTCGCCCGCTGCCGGCACTCACGACGTGGAGGTGAAGTTGATTTTGCAAAGCGCCTTGATGGATGCAGGCCTGAGTTGGGTGTGGACGCAGAATTCAGAGCGGGAGACGGAAGTGGGCTGCTTTTTTGACACGGATGACCTGCTGCTGAAGAAGGCGGGGGTGATCCTGCGGGCGCGGGAGAAGGAGGGGGAGCCGGGTGAGGTGACGGTGAAGCTGACTTATCCCAGCCAGGCAGATGCCGTGGCGGATTCAACAGTGGGGAAGAAGGCGGAGGAGGACCGGATTTCGAGAACAGAGTCGAGATTTTCCCGGTCCGTGGACCGGGCTGACGGGTTGCCGGCGGGGGATGTGGCGAAACTGGCGACAGGGGAACTGCCGGCGGAAACAGCGTTTGATGCCTCGCTGCGGGATGTGGTGGCCCGAAGGCTTCCCGGGCTGGACTGGAGAGCGGTGCGTGCCTTTGGTCCGGTCCAGGCGGAGATATGGAAAAAGCTGGCACTTCCTAGTTTCACCGGGCCGGTGACGGCTGAGTACTGGAAGATGACGACGCCGGCCGGTAAGCCGTCTGATGAGCTGCTGGAAATTTCGACCAAGGGAAAGAAACTCACCGACGAGGCACTGGCGGCCTTGGTGGAGGGCTTCTTTTCCGCCGCTGCTGCTGACGGGTTTGGCGAATCGACAGGTGAATCGAAGACGAACCGGGTGCTGAAGTTTTTCGGCCCTGGTACAGGCTAAACGTCGCAGAGTTTCACGGCGGCGCTGAGGGAGGCCAGTTTGTCGGGGTTTTTCGGGATGAATTCCTGGCCGACGAAGCCTTTGTAGCCGGAGTCGGCGATGGCGGTGAGGATGCCGGGGTAGTGGATCTCCTGGGTGTCGTCGAGTTCGTTGCGGCCGGGGTTTCCGGCGGTGTGGACGTGGCCGATGTACTCCTTGGCGGCGAGGAAGCGGCGGATGACGTCGCCCTCCATGATCTGGACGTGGTAGATGTCGAAAAGGATCTTCATGCGCTCGCTGGAGAGGGTGCGGCAGAGGTCGACGGCGTACTCGATTTTGTCGCACCAGTAGTCGGGGTGGCCTTTCATTTCCTCGGCGACACGGGAGTTGAGCATCTCCAGGCAGAGGGTGACTTTTTTCTCCTCGGCGTAGGGGAGGATTTTTTTGAGTCCGTCGACCATGTTTTTCATGGCCACCTCGTCGGTTAGGCCGCGGCGGAAACCGGAGAAGGTGATGACACGCTCCACGCCGTGCTGGACGCAGGCGTCGATGGACTGGCGGAGCTTTGCCACGCACTCGTCGTGCTCCTCGGTGTGGGCGAATCCTTTGGCGAAGCCGTGGCTTCCGGCGATGGCGCAGGTGAGGCCTTTTGATTTTAGCATGGGCCAGTGCTCGGGCCCGCAGAGTTCGACGGATTGGAGGCCCATGGCGGCAGCGGCGGTGGAGAGGTCCTCCATGGAGACGCCCTTGAAGCACCACGGGACGACGGACTGGCGGATGCGGCCTTTGCTGATTTTAAACCAGTCGGGGTTCGCTGCAGTGCTGGAGGCGGTGGGCAGAAGGGTGGTGCCGGCGCCGAGGCTGGCGGTGGTGAGGAAAGTCCGTCGTTTCATGAGGAAGGGGAAACTGGAAAATTAAGGTTGGCAAGTGGCGGTGTGGAATGATTTTGCGGGATGCGATTTTCCCGTTTTGCGGCAATGGCGATGATGTGTGGGGCTCCGCTGGCGCGGGGCGAGGAGGATTTCCGTCCGGCGTATGAGAAGCCGCCGCACTCGTATTCGGCGACGGCTCCGCAGGATGCGTTTACGAAATGGTTCCAGAGTCTGGAGGGCGGGGATCCGAAGTTTCCCGCCGGGGATGAGAAAAGCTTTGTCCGGTCTCTGCTGGAGGCGCTGGAGGTGCCGGTGAGTTCACAGATGCTGGTTTACTCGGCGACGAGCTTTCAGCGGCTGATCAGCCCCCGTCACGCACGGGCTTTGTATTTTAACGAGGAGACGTATGTGGGCTGGGTGCCGGGCGGGCGGGTGGAGCTGGCGTCGTTTGACGCGGCTTTGGGCCCGGTGTTCTACATTTTCAACCCGGCGGCCGGGGGCGGGCCGATCCGGCCGGAGCGGGCGAAGAACTGTCTGAACTGCCACGCGGGGGAGAACACGCACAACATCCCCGGGCTGACGCTGGAGTCGGGGGATCCGGCGGAGGACGGGGGCTTCCTGGAGTCCTGGCGGAAGGATGAGACGGGGCACGGGGTGCCGTTTGACCGGCGCTTTGGCGGCTGGTCGGTGACGGGAAAGATCCCGCCGGGCCTGGCACCGCGGGCGAATCTGATCTGGATGTACCAGCGCAGCGGCCCGCCGAAGAAGACGGAGAATCCACCCGGCCGGATGTATGACTTGGGGATGTATCTGCTGCCGACGAGTGATGTGCTGCCGCAGCTGATCCACGAGCACCAGGTGGGCTTCCACAACCGGGCGACGGAGGCGGTCTACCGGCTGCGGGCGATGGAGGACGCGTCCCACGGGCCGATGACCACGGCGGACGAGGCGGCGCTGGATGCGGCCGCGCACGGGCTGGTGCGCTATGTGCTCTTCACGGACGAGGTGGCGCTGCCCGGAGGCGGGGTGACGGGGGACGCGCAGTTTGTGCAGGATTTTCAGCGCAACAAGCGTCCCGGACCGGGCGGGGCCTCGCTGAGGGACTTTGACCTGCGCACGCGTCTCTTCAAGCACCGGTGCAGCTACATGGTCTACTCGTCCCAGTGGAGGACGCTGCCGCCCCGGCTGAAGGAAAGGGTGACCCGTTTCCTGGCGGCTGCGCTGGATCCGGCGAAGACGAGCCCGGATGCGCCAAAGCTGGGCGCGGATGAGAAGAAGGTGATCCGGGGAATTCTCAGCGCGACGCTGGAGCGGTAGGCCTCAGAACTTGTTCTTCCACATCATCGACTCGACGGGCAGGTCCGAGCGGCCGTTGTACTTGGCGGACTTCTTGAGGTGGTAGGGGGTTTTGATTTCCCCCTCGACGACGAAGTAGATGAGCTGGGCGATGGGCATGCCGGCGTAGACGCGGATGGGCTGGGCGACGGAGATTTCCAGGGTCCAGTGGTTGCAGAAGCCGACGTCGCCCTTGCCGGCGGTGGCGTGAATGTCGATGCCGAGGCGGCCGATGCTGGACTTGCCTTCCAGGAAGGGGACGTGCTTGTGCGTCTCCGTGTATTCTGCGGTGACGCCGAGGTACGTGCGCTGGGGGAGAAGGACGTAGCCGTCGCGTGGGATTTTGAAATGGCGGACCTTGTTGTGCTTTTTCGCGTCGAGGATTTCGTCCTCGTAGACGGCGAGGTTCTCGCCCAGGGCCACGTCATAGCTGTTCGTGCCGAGCGCCTTTCGATTGAAGGGCTCGATGAGGATGTCGCCGCTGGCGATGAATTTCAGGATTTCGGTGTCGGACAGAATCATCAGGCCGCACTCCATAGCGGGAAATGCGGGCAAGTCACGCGCAGGTTTGCCAGTAAATGACGGCTGCCGGATGAAAAAATGGGCCGTCAGGAGGGGCGAAAAGCGGTGCCGGTATCAACGCAAACAGGCCCAGCCGGAGCGGCAGGGGGAACACCGCAGGATGAACGCGGCGGAGGGTGGGAGGGGAGGGGAAGGTCCACTCGCAAAGTGGTGGAGTATAGCGGATTCGAACCGCTGACCTCTTCAATGCCATTGAAGCGCTCTACCAACTGAGCTAATACCCCGTGTGCCGTGTGGCGGGCAGGCGGGGACAGTAAACGGGTGGCCCCCCTTGCCAAGTGTTTTTTTCGTTTTTTCGAAAGTAAATGCGTGCGGACTGGAGGGCGCGGCAGGCCGCAGCGGGGCGGCCTACTTTTTACGCGAAAAGAGGGAATGGCGGGGCATGAGGAGGTGCTGTCCCGGCTTGATTGGTTCGGTGGCACCGAGGCTGTTCATTTCGCGGATAGTCTCGGGCGAGGTGTTGAAATCATTGGCTAGGGAGTCGATGTCGTCGCCCGGATTCACGGTGTACGTGACGGTCTTCTTCATGCTGGCGAGATCGTCCTCTCTTTCAGCGGGTTTGCGTTCGGTCCGGCTGCGGGGGGAATCGTCATCGGTGAGGGACTTTTCCGCCTGCTGGCCTGAGGATTTGCGATCGGAGCGGGCGTCGTCGTCATCACTGTTGCGGGACTTGGGCGGGGTGTTCACGACGACCTGGCGCGGAGGCACGCTCAGCGTGTCGCCCTCGTGGATGTTGGCGGTGGCGCTGAGTTTGTTCGCGTGCTGAAGTTCGCTCCGGGTGATGTCATACTTCGAAGCGATGCTGGAAAGGGATTCGCCTTTTTTCACCTCGTGCTGGCGCCAGCCGGGCGGCAGGGAGGGACCGGCTTTTTCCTTCTCCTTGTCCTTGTAGTACTCGGGGTTGGAAACGTACTTTCCGGGGATTTTCAGGGACTGTCCTTCGCGCAGGCTTTTGGCGCTTTTGATATTGTTGAAACTGAGGAGCTGGTTTTCGGAGACTCCATGCCGTTTGGCGATGCTGTAAATGGTCTCGCCTTTTTTCGCGATGTAGACGCCTGCGGTGGGGACTTTCCCGGCGCTGGTGCCGGTGGGTTCGGCAGGGGCGGGAGTTTTTGCCGTGGTGCTGCCTCCGCCGCCTGGCAGGCGCAGAGTTTGGCCGATTTTCAGGGCGGCGGGGTTCTTGATGGAGTTGATTTTTTGAATCGCGTCGGCGCTGGTGCCAAATTTCCGGGCGATCTTCATGAGGGTGTCGCCGGACTTCACCGTGTAGGTGCGGGCGGCCGCGGAGGTGGTGACGGGGGTGGGCGGCGTGGCGGATGAGGCGGTGCCACCGGAGGACGCGGGGCTGCCATTGAAGGAGACGCGTTCCAGTTTGCCCAGGCGCAACTCGTGATCATCCAACTGACGGCGAATGCCGTTCTCCGAGACGTACGCGTTTTTCAAAGTCTCCATCGACGCCGGGGCGATGCTGGCGCCAGACCGGCTTTTGGCGGCATGGAGCACCGGAACGGCGAAAAGGAGAGGGGCGATAATCAAGAGAGACTGATTTTTCATACGGCGCGAAAGTTTATAAAAATTAATCACTTTTTGCAAGGGTTTATCTGCATTTCACGTAAAAAACCCTGGAGTGGGCTTGTGGTCGGGGGACGAGGGGAGGCTGGGCGGAAGAAAAAGAGGCCGAAAGGGGATTTGCGGCGGGGTGGTGGCGTGGCAGAGTGCGGCCGACTGAACGGCAGATGGAATCCGGTGGGAACCCGGAACAGTTGCGCTGCGGTATCTGGATACGACGTCCCACAAAAAGCCAATCCGGCCAGGCTGGTGCTGCCCTCCCTTTTGAATGAAGGGAATGCACTGCTGGTCACCGGGTGAAGGCGGGGCGGAGGGTTGAGGCCAGGAGTCCGAATACTTGTGCCGTTCAGGCTCGTTCGCGGCCCCGCGTGTGCGGGATGTCGTGGATTAATCTGCTCGCAACCCAGCAAGAATGAGGATACAAAATGACGAAAGATAAACCGACGGGCCGCCCGGAGGCGGACGGGGCGCAGCGTGACTGCGCGAAGAGGGGTAAAGTGAATGGCCGGAGCTGGGCGACCAGGCTCCGGGGGGCTGCCGGAGCGCTGCTCCTGCTGACGGCAGGCACACAGGCTGAGGCGGCACTGACGATGGCGGACGTGACCACGTGGGCCGGAATTCCCGAGGCTCCGGGGGTGAACCACGCGGTGCTGGTCATCGACTGGGCGGACACTCAGGGATCGCTGCTCTGGGGCTACCGCTGGGCGGCGGGGCAGAGCCGCACGGGAATTGACCTGCTGGCGGCGGTCATCGGAGCTGACCCGAGGCTCACGGCCAGCGGGCTGGCGGCTAATTTCATCACCAACATCGGGTGGGATGCGGACCTCAACGGGTCGAAGGACCGGTTTCACCCCGGATACGATGCCGGGACGCAGGCGTACTGGAACTTTTTTGTGAACAACGAGGTGTACTACCACCCGACGGATTTCAGCCAGAACGGGCACATCGTGCCGCCCGCGCTGGTGGTGGAGCCGCTGGGCAGCCCGTTCGACGGGGCGGGGCCGGGGCGCTGGGTGGAGTCCAGCACGGGCCCGCTGGACCGGCCGCTGGTGGATGGCTCCTGGGACGGCTACATCTGGCAGCCCTACGGGGCCGGGGCGCCGGGACTGCCGGTTCCGGAGCCGGGAAGTGTGGGGCTCTGCCTGCTGGGCGCGGGCGGCTGGCTGCTGCGCAGGCGGCGGGGGGCGGCGGCGGGGCTGCTTGGATTAACCACGGCAGCCCAGGTGGTCGCCGGGCCCTTTGCCCCGGCTGCTGGCCTGCCAGGATCGACGGCGATCAATGCCCACGACTCCCGTTTTCGCGGCTGGGCGACGGGGGCGGGGCCGTTTCTCCGCGGGGTGGAGGACATCTCGGAACCCGGGAGCGCGTTTGTGACTTACGGAAACCCCTTCGACGCCGCAGGGCCGTCAGATGCACCCGGGGACGGGGAGGAGCGGGACTTCCAGCCGGTGGTCAGCCTGGGTGATGGCGGGGAAATGGTCCTGAGTTTCGGCACGCCGATCTCGGACGGGCCGGGACCCGACTTGGCGGTCTTTGAAAATGCCTTCAGCGACAGCTTTCTGGAGCTGGCCCATGTGGAGGTGAGTTCCGACGGGGAGCACTTTTACCGTTTTCCCTCCGTGTGCCTGACGCCGACGACGCGCCAGCTGGGCAGCGGCGGCCTGAGTGACACGACGAACATTCACAACCTGGCGGGGAAGTACCGTTCGGGGTGGGGGACGCCGTTTGACCTCTCGGAGCTGGCCGGGGCTCCGTTGCTGGATTTAAAAGCCGTACGGTATGTGAAGCTGATCGACGTGGTGGGCTCGATCAACCCCGCCTACGGGACGATGGACTCCCAGGGCCACCTGATCAACGAGCCGTGGCCGACGCCGTTTTTTTCCGCCGGGTTTGACCTCGATGCCACCGGCGTGCTGCACGACCGGCTGGAAACGTGGGAGGGCTGGGCCGCGGAGCAGTTTCAACCTGCGGATTTCAACACCGGGCCGCAGGACGACGCGGATGGAGACGGGCGGTCCAACCTGCTGGAATTTGCGTTTGCCACGGATCCGCATGTGCCCCAGGAGCCGCTGACGGCGGGCCGGGTGGTGCGGAATGGGGGAGAAGTTTCCGTTTCCCTTCCCCGGCGACCGGCGGCCTGGGAGCTGGATTTTCAGGTGGAGTCCTCGCCGGACCTGGGTGAATGGCACGCGCTGGCAGTCAGCCACCGGGGGGAGCCGGCAGTGGCCTTGCCCCCGGCCGTGTTGGCGGAAACGCCGCGTCCCGACGGCCTCGTGGACATGACGGTCACGGTGCCTGAGGGCACGGGCGGCTTCTTCCGGCTCGCGGTGGCCGTCCGCTGAACGAATTGCCCTCCGCAGCACGCTCCGGACCCGGGGTGTGCTGCGCGGGGTTTGCGCTGGCGCGATTGCTCGCTATGGAAAGGGGGCTACCGATGATTAATTCAGACTGGAAAATCAAAACTAGGTCCCCGATTTGCTCCGTGACGAACCGCCAGTTCGCCGACGGGGAGGTGTATTATTCCGCCCTCTTCGATGTGCCTGCGGAGGAGAGCTATGAACGCCGGGATTTTTCTGAAGAGGCGTGGAAGGAGCAGAAGGGGGAGCTGAAACCATTTTCCTACTGGAGAAGCGTTTACGAAGCGCCCTCTGCAGCGGCCGGCCGGCAGGAGGTGGTGGAAAAGGAGAGCGCGGAGGACCTGCTGCGCCGCCTGATCGAGGAGGACGAGGCCCACACGGACAATGCCCGCTACATCCTCGCCATCATGCTGGAGCGGAGGAAGATCCTGCGCGAGACGGACACCCAGTCCCTCGGCCAGGCGATCATCCGCGTCTACGAGCAGGCGAAAACCGGAGAGGTCTTCATCATCAGAGATCCCGGTCTGCGACTGGACCAGATCGAGTCCGTGCAAAAGGAGGTGGCCGAGCTTCTTGGTGCTTCCCGCAATCCAGCGCCAACGGTCGAGGCCCCGGCTGTCGAGTCTGCTGCGGCGGCTGATCCGGCGGCCGTGCCCGAGGCTCCTGCGGAAGCGCCTGTTGCGGACACGGTGGAGGTGGCTGCACCGGTTGTGGAGGAGGAATTCCCGACCACTCCCGAACCCGAGCCTGCGATGGAGGAGGCGGCAGCTGAAGTGGCCCGTGCTGCTGAGACTGAAACCAGGAGCGAGCCTGAGCTTTCCCCCGAACCAGAACCAGAACCAGAACCGGGACCAGAACCGGTGGCGAAGCCAGAGCCCGCGCCGGAGCCCGCCTCCCGCCCGGAGCCTGCGCCCGTTTCTCCGCCGGAGGCTGAGGAAAAATCCGACGATGAACCACCGCCGCCACCCATGACCGCAGCGGACTTGCCACCCGGGTTCTCCTTTGCTTGATTTCTCTCATGGATCCGGACCCACCCGAAGTGCCGCCGCGGAAAAAATTCAACTGGCTCCGGCTTCCCTGGCTGGCGCTGGTTTTTACCCTCATCTGCCTGAAGGCGAAGGAGTTTTTCCCTTTTTCCCATTTCCCCATGTACAGCCGGTTTCCGGCCGCCTCGACCTGCCTCTACCTGGCAGATGAAACGGACCAGGTTCTCTTCAGCCGGCCCACCTTCGATGTGGCGTCATCGACTCTGAAAAAGATCATGGGAACCAAACTGAAGGCGGCGAAAAAGGCGGCGGGCGATGACGTGGCCCTGGACGAACTGCCCGAGGCAGTTCGGCAGAAGGCCGGGCTGGAGGTGCTGGAGTGGGTGATGGCGACTCATCCGCCGAAGGACCCGGCGGTGATCCACGGGAAGCTCAGGCTCTATGAGCTGGAGTACCGCGTGAAGGACGGGAAGATCGAAACCACCCGCACCCTCATCGCCGAAAAATGAAATTTCTCCGCTCCATCTTTGTCTGGGATCCGCCGGTGTTTGCCGGGTGGGAATTGACCATTATGCGGGTCCTCTTTGCCGGGCTGCTCCTGAATTTTTTCAGCAACGGCTGGTGGAACTTCCTGCCCGAGCTGCTGACCTCGCCTGCCGAGGGGTTCCGGCACATTTTTCTTTTCCCCCCTCCCACCGTGACCTCCCAGCCGCACCCGCACGGCATTGCGAACTGGTTTGATCTCAGTTTCATCCGGGGGGACATGTTTCCCGTGCTGCGGGGCCTGCTCCTGGTCAGCATCGGCCTGTATGCGGCGGGCCTGGTGCTGCCGTTGAGCCTGGGGTACATCCTGTGGTTCATGGTTTGTCTGGTCAGCCTGCGCCTGTCCCAGGGCTACACCGGCCACTCCGGACAGGTGGTGGGTCTGGGCGTGCTGGCGCAGTGGCTCGGGTGCCTGGCTGGCCCGCTGTGGAAAAGGGAACCGGGCTGGTGGCGGGCGTGGCTGCTCTCACGCGGCGTCGATTTTGCCCTGCCCGCACGGCTGACGCGCGAGGCCGTGGTGGCCGCGTACGTGGTGGCCGGCGTGACAAAGCTGATCGCCTCCCGCGGCAGGTGGCTCTCGGAAGCGCCCAACTTTGTCCTTCAGATGCAGAAGGCATCCGATGAAACCTGGTACTCGCTCGCCTTCCGGCCCAATGGCGAAGGCGTGCAGGCCTGGCTGCTCGCCCATCCGTGGGCCTGCATGCTCTTTCTCCTCCCGGGCCTGCTCCTGGAGCAGGCGGCCTTCCTCATGCTCTTCAACCGCCGCATGTCCGCCCTCTTTGCCCTCGGACTGGTGTCGTTCCACCTGGTGCTGGCCTATCTCATGAATCTCAGCTTTTTGCAAAATCAGGTGGCGCTCTGGGTCTACTTCATCAACGTGCCCGGCTGGCTGGTCCTCTGGCTCCGGGAACGGGGAAGCCAGCCTGAGCGGTCGTAGCAGACGGCGTTGGTCAGGGCCGGTTATTGCTCGGCGGCGGGCTCGGCTTCGATTCTGGGGAAGAGGGGTTTGGGTTTTCCGTGCTCGTGGCCGTCCGGGATGAGGCCCCAGGCGAGGGTGTCGAAGGTGAGGGCGGCGGGCGGGGTCCAGCGGAGCTGTTCCTGAATGCGTTTGGCGGCGTCGGGGCAGACGGGGGTGAGGTAAATTGAGATGTGCGCCAGCGCCTCGATGAGGTGCTGGAGGATGGACTGGACGCGCGGGGCTGACTCCGGGTCCTTGGCGAGGCGGAAGGGCTCGGTTTTGTCCGTGTAGCGGTTGCAGACGTTGACGAACTGGATGAGAGCCTCGATGGCGCGGTTGAACTGCCACTTTTCCAGGGGGGCGTGGTAGGCGGCGGGCAGGGCGGCGAGGGCGTCGATGACTTCGCGCCCGAGGTCGTCCTCGTAGCTGTTCACGGTGACCATTGCCTCGCAGTAGCGGGCGCTCATGCTGAGGGTGCGGTTGAGCAGGTTGCCGAGGCCGTTGGCGAGTTCGGAATTGTAGCGGACGACGAGGCGGTCGAGGTTGAAATCGGCGTCCTGGCCGGTGGTCATGTCGCTGAGGAGGTAGTAGCGCAGGCCGTCGGCTCCGTATTTCGCGGCCAGTTCCATGGGGTCGACCACGTTTCCGGTGCTCTTGGACATTTTCTCTCCGCGGATGTTCCACCAGCCGTGGGCCACGATCTTTGGCATGGCCTCGTCGGGGAAGCCGGCGGCATGGAGCATGATGGGCCAGTAGACGCCGTGGGCGGGGACGAGGATGTCCTTGCCAATGACGTGGGCGTCGCACGGCCAGAGGCTGCTGAACTCGGGCAGTCCCTCTGCGCTGTCTTTTTCCCAGCCGGCGGCGCTGATGTAGTTGGTGAGGGCGTCGAACCAGACGTAGGTGACGTAGTCGGGATCAAACGGGAGGTCGATGCCCCAGCGCAGGCGGGACTTTGGCCGGGAAATGCAGAGGTCGCCAGGGGCCTCCTCCAACGATTTGACGAGGTTGGTCATCCGGCTGTCAGGAAGGACGAAGTCGGGCGTCTTTTTCAGGAACTCGACGAGCCAGGGGATGTGCTCCGAGAGGCGGAAGTAGTAGTTTTCCTCCTCCAGTTCGACGACTTCGCCCCACTCTGCTCCGAAATTTCCGTCGGGGCCGCGCTCCTTGTCGGTGACGAACTGTTCGGCCCGCTCACTATAGAATCCGGTGCGCGAGGCCTTGTAGAGCTGGCCCTTGTCGTGCAGGTCCTGGAGGAGCTTTTGCACGGCTTTTTTGTGCAGGTCGCTGGTGGTTTCGATCCAGCCGTCGTTGGAAATGTTGAGCGCCTCCAGAAGGCGGAGGAAGAGCTTGGTGACTTTCTTGACGTGGGTGGCGGGGTGGATGCCCGCTTTTTCCGCCGACTGCTGGATCTTTTGCCCGTGCTGGTCCACGCCGGTGAGGAAGAAGACTTTTTTCCCCCGCAGGCGCTGGTAGCGGGCCATCGCGTCGGTCAAAATCTTCTCGTACGCATGCCCCAGGTGGGGGGCGGCGTTGGTGTAGTCAATGGCGGTGGTCAGGTAGCAGGTATCTTTCATCGGTGTGCGGATGCAGCCCGCATCATTGGCCGGGAGGAGGGCGCGGGCAAATGGATTCCGGGGCGTGCGCGGGATGGTGCCCACTGGCCGCTTGAAGAGCAGAGAGGGCACCGGAAACCAGCAGACGGGGGAGGGAGCCCTTGGCTGCCAGATGGACTGGCTGCTCCCGGGGTGGAGTTTTTAAAAAACGCGCCGCATTATTGAGAAAGTTTTTCACGTTCACCTTGACGAAAACCCGTGCCCTCCCCATCCTGCGCCAGCCCGCAGGAAACTCCGCGGGTCCTCCCCCTTCCTCGATGAACCTGCGTGACCAACTGAAAGAACTCCTCCCCGAAATCCTCCCGGCCAACCCGCAGGAGTCGATCAAGGGAACGGAACTCATCCGCATGGTGAAATTCCGGCTCCGGCAGGAATACAGCGACGCCACCCTGCGCTACCATTTTTCCATCCTCTGCTGCGATCCGTCTTCGCCCATTGCGAAGGTGGATCAAGGCCAGGGCTACTACCTGCGGGGCAACCGCATGACCTTTGGCGAGGCGCGGTACGGATTCTCCTCCGGGATGGCGCTCCCCGGGGTGGACATGTTTCAGAATGGCGGCGAGGGCGCAGACGTCCTGAGCAGCCGCCTGGTGAAGGCGCGGGCGATTTTTTCCCGCCTCGCGCAGACGGACCACCGCTTCCCCTTCGGCTTCACGCAGGGGCAGACGGGCCAGGCGCACTGGAAGTTTCCCGACTTCGCCCTCGTGGACTGGGAGATCCAGGACGCAGCCGATCAGGGCTTTGCCCTCAGCCGTGACCTCCTTGAGCTGAAGCGTTCGCTCGGCATGCAGCCGTTCTCGGTTTCCAGTGTGAAGCTCGTGCTCTCTGTGCACTATGACAATGTGCGTGAGATTTTTTTCCAGGCGCTGAGCACCTCCCGCTGGGCTCATGCCGCAGAGCTGGTCATCGCCGGAGACGCGCCGGATGAGACGCTGGCGGAGGAGCTGCGCCGGCTGGGCATGGAGTATGGTGTGGGCGTCAGCACCCTCGGGGTCAATCTGGAAGAGCTGGACGAGATGGGGGATGCGGCAGGCATCGCCTCCATGGACGAGCCGGCATTCGAGAAACTGGCCGAGGCCCGCCTGAAACGGCACAAGATCACCTCCGCCCAGCCGGGTGGAGCGCTCAATTGGCGGCTGATCAGTGAAATGCGTCGGGACAATCCGGAGTTTCACGAGTTTTTTGCCTGGATCGAGCGCTGCCTGCGCGAGGGGCAGGCGAAACCGGTGTAAATCGGCCCCAGGGATTTCCCGGCGGTGGGCGTTTTTGATTTCCCGCAGCAGCGGGGCCGGGCGGTGGTATCTTCCGAGGCGGCTGCCCGTGCCGATGTTTGTCTTGTGAACCGCATCCTGCCCATCACCCTGAGCCTTGCCCTGCTGGCCGACCTGCCGGCGGCGGAGCCTGCGGTCGTGCACAGCCGTCCGGTAAAGAAGACAGTCCAGCCCTCGCCCGCTTCCGGTCCGAAGGATGCTCCGGAGGATATGCCCCTGCCGGAACTGCCGGAGCCCCCGGGTGTCCTGCCAAATCCGGGACTGGGCCCCTTCGTCCCGGCACCGCCTGCACGCGACGCGCTGCCCGCCGGACCGGTCCGCCCCGGCGCGGCAGGGGAGGGGCAAGTGGTGCCGTCTGCGGTGGCCATTCCCCGCGCGGTGGACCACGGGCGGACGGAGAGCGCCTCCCGCCAGTTCGTCATCGTTCATCTGGACAAGGACCTGCGCGGCCGCCTTTCCATGCGCGCCGAGGAGGTGCGCAGCGAGCTGGTTGCCCTGCTCGATCGCATGGCTCCGGAGGTGGCCGGCTCCTCTCCACAAAAAGAGGCCAAGCCGCTGGCCATCACGATTTTTGTCCGGCCCGGGCTCGACCGGTCGTCCATCGCCCAGCTGCCCGACGGCTCGTGGCACCTGCCGCTCGTCATTCCGAATGAAGACGCCGCGCAGCAGCCGGACTTCCGCCGCAGGCTTCTCCGCCTGCTCCTGGCCGAGCGCATCCTGCGTGCCCACCCGCAGCTGGACCGTGCGGAAATACCCCTCCCGGCCTGGCTGGAGACCGGGGTGCTGGAGGCGCTGGAGTTTGGCCGCACCGGCCAGCCGGCGGCGCTGTTTCAAAAGCTCATCGCCAATGACCGGCTGATGAGTGCGGAGTCCATCGTGTACGGAGATCCCGCCACGATGAACGCCATGGATCGCGAAGTTTTCCGAGCCTCCTCGGGCGGCCTTCTCCTCATGCTGCTCGACCAGCCGCAGGGCGGCGAACGGCTCCGGCAATACCTCTCCAGCCTCGCCACAAGCCACGAGCCCGCTTTTGCCCAAGTGCTGCAGGCCTGGCCCGGGCTCAAGGTTTCCAAACACGCCGTGGAGAAATGGTGGACCATCAAGTGCGCGGAGCTGGCCCAGCCTTCCGCGCTGGACTTCATGACCCGGCAGGAAACCGAACGCCTGCTGACCGACATCCTCACCATCCGCTACGAGGAGCCGGACACCTCCGCACCCGCCGCCGCACCGGAGAAACAGACTGCCGGTCTTTCCGAAGCCGCCTGGAAACCCGAAACCCCGGGAGGCAGGGGAGGACTGGGCGGCTTCTTCAAGAAGCACACCCTCCGCAGCGCTGGGGCCCCCGCCTCCAGTCCCGCACCAGGCGCTGCTGCCCCGGCCGGGAAGACCCGAACCGTCAGCATCGACATCTCCGAGGTGGACAAGATCCTCGCCCTGCCCGCTCGTGAGAAATTCCTCGCTCGGTGCGCGGACGGGCTTGTCGCCTTGAGTTACCGCGCCTTCCCGCTGCACCGCTCCCTCATTCAGGAATACCAGGCCGTGGTGGCCGGGCTCAGGCAGGGCAAAAAAAAGGGACTCCCCGAACGCCTGTCCGCGCTGGCTGCCGATCGCAAACAGCTTTCCGCGCGCCTGACCGAAATCGAGGACTACCTGAACTGGTACGAGGCCACCCAGCAGACCACGCCCAGTGGCCTCTTTGACGACCTGCTCGCCCCCCCAAGTCCGGCCACACCCGCCATTCCCAAGTTTTCCGACCCGATCACCCGCTACATGGACGAGATGGAAAAGCTCTACAAATAGGCTGGTTCGCATGCGCCGCAGGCTCTCCAAGAAGAGGTTGCATCGCTTTGATCGGGGCGGGAAGCCGGGAGGAAATGCGAAAGTGTGTCGGAACCGTCACTCGACCCAGCGCCTCGTGTGACATCAATGTCACATTGGATTGCGAAAAAAACTGGCTGAATCTGGCGAATAAGTCACGCAGACATACTGGCACGAAAGCAGGGAAGGGGACAGTATGGTGCCCGAGTGTCCAGTTTGTTTCCCTGCCATGCCCCGCCAGACCGCATTGCCTGCCAGTTTTGTTGCTTCTGCTGATTCCACGAATCAGCGGTACCGGCTGCGTGCAATTACTCCCGCCGCCTGTGACAAAATCGTCCGCCTGGGACCTGATCCAATTTCCATGCGTGACATTAACGGCAGCCGGCAGGGGGTTGCCGCCTTGAATTTAGTTGGTGAAAGAATTTATGATGAAGTTGTTGTGTTGAATGAATGCCGGTTCGGCGTGTTGCCGGAAAGTGATGTGGCTGAATCGTTTCTTGTGAGAAACAAGCCGTCCAGATAGAGGTTGCGCAGGAAGAAATGGCTCACGAAAAAACCTTTCGGGAGGCGGCTTCCCCCCAAAACACAATCCAAACACTCCTCGACACTAATGAAATCCACATTTAGCGGAATGAAGACCCTGGCGGCCCTGGCTGCGGCGGCGATCCTCGCCCCCACCCTGCAGGCGGCCACCCTGACCTATGCGCCCGGAGATCTCCTCCTGGGCGTGCGCAAGACAGGCGATCCTGACAGCCTCATCATTAATCTCGGTCCTGCCAGCGCCTTCGCGAACGCCGTCGGAACCGTCAACCTGAGCCTCGGCAATGTGGCGGCGGACCTCGACACCGCCTTCGGTTCAGGCACCTGGGCCAGCGACCCGATCGTTTTCTGGAGCGTCTCCGGCACCACCGGCACCAGCTCGACTTCAGGTTCCGGCCCGGTTCGCACGATTTACGCCACCCGGGTTGAAGCCACGACCGGCACACTCGCCACGCCGTGGAATACGGCCACCAGCCAGGGCACCGTTGCCGGTAAAATGTCCACTATGGGCAATTTCTTCGCCTCGGTTGTCGGTGTGCCGAACACCTCCACCGCGAACAGCCCTGTCACGCTGGCCCAGCAGACCTCCGCCACCAACAGCTACGCCTCCTACATGCCGGGCGGCACAGCAACGAATTCCGGTCCGACTCCAGGGACGAGCTTCGCCTACTTCAACCCGACCATTGAGGGCAAGCCAAACCAGACGCTTGACCTGTTCAAGATGGTCCAGTCCGCCCCCACGGCGGGCAGCTACCTTGGCAGCTTCACGCTCAGCTCCACTGGCCAGGTGAGCTTCGTCAGTGTCACCCCTGTTCCGGAACCCGGAACCCTCCTGATCCTCGGGCTCGGCGGGGTCTCCGCCGCTCTGCGCCGCCGCCGTCTCCGCGCCTGAATTCATCCAGACTTTGCCTTGACCTCTGAACCTAACCCAAAACCTCCCTACAACAAAAACACTACCATAATGAAAACCAAGCAAATCATCCTCGCCGGCGCCCTCGTTCTCGGCTTTTCCACCGCACTTCAGGCGCAGACCGTTGTCCGTCTCACGGGCTCCACTGCCTTTCGCGGAGCCACGCACACCGCCATCCAGAACATCATGAACCCCGGCTACACCTACGCCTACACCGGGAGCACCCTCAGTGGTGCCAGCCAGGCGATTTTCACCGGCACGGCCAACGTCACCGGCAACCCGTCCGTGATCATCAAAACCTCATGGTCTGGGGCCGTCGGTGGAACGCAGACCGTCAGCCAGAGCATCAACGTGAACTACCTTGCGAGCACCGGCGTGACGCAGTCCACGGGCGGAACGGGCAGCACAACGGTCGGCACGGTCTCCGAACTGCCGGACGTCGCCATGACGGACAACTACCAGTCGTCCACCCCGTTCCCCACACCCACGATGGTGGATCAAGTGGTGGGTATCGTCCCCTTCAAATGGGTGGCCAACGTTGGCGCTCCGGCTGCCTTGAATAACATCACGCCGCAGCTGGCCCAGACGCTTTACACCGTCGGCAATGCTCCGCTGGCGATGTTCACCGGCGTCGCTGCTGACCGCACGACTCTGCTGACCCCAGCTTTCCAAACCGCGCTGGTGATCTACAATGGCTCCGGTCAGGCTCCTGCCCAAGTCTTTGCGGTTGGTCGCGATCCTGACTCCGGCACTCGCCTCACCGCCTTCGCTGAGACCGGAGTTGGCGTGAACACGGAAGTCTTCCAGTATGAGCCCGTCATCTCTGGCGCGGCGGTCGCTTCCCAGGCTCTCTGGCATCCCATCACCGTCAATGGTATTCCCTTCGTGGAAGGCAACGGCGGCTACGCCAGCGGCGGAACTCTGGCCGGCATCTTCGGAAAGACCACTCTGGCCTCGCTCGGCGGCTTCTACGTGACCTATCTCTCGACCGGTGACGCTGCGACCGCCATCACGGCGGGAGGCAAGGAGCTGGCTTACAATGGTGTCACCTACAGCACAACCGCCGTTCAGGAGGGGCTCTACACCTTCTGGGGCTATGAGCACCTGATGTACCGCTCCGCCTACGCCGGCACCGGAAAGACGGTCGCGGACAAGATTGCCAACAACATCCAGACCACGACGGCTCCCATCAAATTGACCGACATGCGCGTCACCCGCACGGCTGACGGCGGTTTGGTCACCCCAAATTACTAAGCGCCCGGATCGGATTCCGCTTGAGTTTACGACCGGCGCAGGCTGCGAGGTCTGCGCCGGTTTTTTATTTCCCATGAACGAATCAAACAAGGCAATTGCGTCACAATGAAAGGTGCATTGCGGCGGTGAATGTGACGGTTAAGTCATGATAAAGTGATTAATGTCACGAAAGTGTTTCCACGCTTTTCTTGTTTGTGAGGGTGGACAGCGGCAAAGATGCAGTGAAGACACCCGCTGCGGCTGTCTTCAAAACAACCACCAGAAAGCCCCGGGTCCCCGTTTGGGCACAACTCCAGAACATCTCTGCACCCCGCCATGAAAATAAACCACCTGTTGACGCTTCCACTCCTCCTCGCCGCCACCGGCCTCCTCTCCACCGCCCCGCTTGCGCGCGCCATTACGCCCGTCGCCTTGTCCTATGCTGCCGGAGACCTGTTCCTGGGCTTCCGCCAGACAGGTGGCACCCATGACTACCTCGTCAAGCTCGGGCCAGCCGCCACGTTCAAGACGGCAACCACTACTCCGGTTGCGC
The DNA here is from genome assembly GCA_031411255.1 of bacterium. GTDB lineage: Bacteria > Verrucomicrobiota > Verrucomicrobiia > Verrucomicrobiales > V1-33 > JANOAS01. Next base: position 27,129 of record JANOAS010000225.1, on the reverse strand, counting down.
TGACCACCATTGGCGACATCAAGGCTGACTTGGATACTATTTTCGGACCTGACTGGAAAACTGACGGGGCTTTGTCGTGGAGCGTCTCCGGAACCACCGGCACGAGCACCGCCCCCAATGACGGGATCCGCACCATGTATGCGAGCAAGGCGGAGGCCACTGTGGGCACGCTGGCGCCAGCCTGGAAAACCTCTATCAGTCAGGGAACTCCGGCGGGAAAAATGTCCTCGATGGGCAACTTCTACGCTTCAGTCTCGGGCGTGAGCAATCTTTCCACGGCCAACAGTGCCGTCGGTTACAAGCAGGCCGTGGGCGCGACAAACAGCTATGCTTCCTATCAGCCCGGCGGTACTACAACGAATTCCGGACCGGCACCAGGCATCAGCTTCGCCTATTTCAACCCCAGCGTCGAAGGCAGCTTCGCTAACGGCACGGCCGGTACGGCTCTGGATCTTTTCAGGCTTCCCCAAATCGCCGTCTCCGATGGCGAGTACATCTGCACCTTTGTCATCAGCGACACCGGCGTTGTCTCTTACTTCAAGCGCTCCACCGCAGTGACGGCGGCCGCGCCCACCTTGACCAGCTTCAGCTACGGTTCCAACTCTGCGACCATCGTCGGGCTGGGCACCATTGGCGCGGACTACATCATCCAGCGCAGCGTGGATCTCTCTCCAGCCAATTCGTGGCTCACCCTCGCGACGGTTCGCGGTGGCGGCGGCGGCATCCTGACCTACACGGACAACGCCGCTCCTGCCGTGCGCGCCTTTTATCGCTACGCGATCCCCACACCCTAACCGGCAGTTGAATCTTCCCGGCGGATGGTCGGCGGGGTTCGTCTCCAGACTCCTCGATTATGAAATGGGCTTGGTGTGCGGCGGGACTGGCTGCCGGGTGTGGAATTTTTCTGGCCGGAAGGGTCAGTTCCACCCCGCCAGTCGTTCCGCCACCAGTCGAAAATCCTGCAGCGGTCCTCCGGTCGAAAAGCCCGCCCCCGGTGGCGGGCTTCTCTCCGCCGGACACCCGGCCCTTGGATTTTCGCTGGCGCCAGCTCGAGGCCGATGAATTTCCCCGGTTTATTGCCAACTTGCGTGGCATAGGCTGCCCTGACCGGACGATCCGCCAGATAGTAGCGGCGGAGCTGACCGAAATCAGCCAGGAGGGGGAGGGCCGGAGCCTGGATGTTCCGGCCGCTCTGGCCTGGCTGATGGATGGCCGGCCTCCAGGGGCCAGACTTCCGCTCCGGCAGGCGGTTCTGCAGCCACCGCTGGTGCTTTCGGCACTGGATTGGGAATCACTTGGGCTGAATCCTGGCCAAATTCGCGCGGTTTCCATGCTGGCCGGGGAATTCCGGGCGAGAACGGGCGGAGAGCCGCCCGACGGACGCGACGAGGCAAAACTGGCAGCGTGGCGTGCGGCTAAGGCATACGTCGACCAGCAGACGCGTGCCGTGCTGGGGAAACCCGCCCACGACCGGTTGATGCTGGCTGCGCTTGCGCCTGCCGCAAGATGATCAGCCGCCCGCTCCGAGTCCTCCAGAGTCACGGTAATGTCACAATGGATTTGTTGAGTGATGACGTTTCCGAGACGTAAAGATTGCTGTCGCACGGCATTTTTTCCCCGCAAAAAAGCCATAAAAAGCCGACGCGGTTTGTAACATGACACGAAAACGTCACATTCGAATTTCCTGGGGTGCGCCCCATGCAACAAAAACGCCACATTTCTCCCGGATTGTTCTCCCCATGCAGTCTTCCTCCAACAACTTTTCCCTGACGAACCCGGCCACGACGCCGGGGAGCCGTTCTGGCGTGGTGGCCGCCGGACTGGCCTTTCTGGCCTGCGGGGGGCCCTGTGCTGTGCACGGGGCAGCGCCGTCATCGTCCCCGCCGCCTCCGGCGAAGGAGACGGTGACGGCTCCTACTCTCGAAGGTGCGGCGGCGGTGCAGGTTCCTCCCATTGTGGGGAACCTGAACATCCGCGAATTCCGCGTCACAGGGGCGAAGGCGCTGAGCCGGGTTGACATCGAGAAGGCGGTGTATCCTTTCCTCGGTCCGGGCCGGACTGATCAGGATGTCACGGCGGCGGCGGCGGCTCTCATCAAGGCCTATGCGGACAAGGGTTTCTCTGCGGTAGCAGTGGAACCGGACTTTCAGATGCGCCGTGGTGTCATGGTGCTGAAGGTGCAGGAAATGACAGTAGGCCGCCTCCGCGTGCGGGGCTCGGACTATTTTCAGCCCTCTAAACTGAAGGCCCAGGCACCGTCCATGGCCGAGGGGACGTTCCCCAATGCCGAGGCGATGCTGAAAGACCTAAAGGCGATGAACCGGTGGTCCGACCGGCGGGTGAAGCCGGAGCTGAAACCCGGCATCGAACCCGGGACGGTGGACATTGACCTCAACGTCGAGGACCGGAGTCCGCTACACGCCAGCATCGAGATGAACAACCGCTACAGCGCCGACACGAAGGAGCTGCGGGTGAACGCCTCGCTGAGCTACACCAATTTGTGGCAGGCCGGGCACAGCATGGGGCTGAGCTTTCAGGTGGCCCCTGAGCGTCCGGAGGATGCGAAGGTCTTCTCAGGCTGGTACATGGCGCCGGTGGAAAACATGGATGGGCTGAGCCTGATGCTCATGGGGACGAAGCAGGACAGCAACGTCAACACCCTCGGCGGAGCCGGCGTGGCCGGGCGGGGCGAGGTGGTGGGCGTGCGGGCGATCCAGTCGCTGCCGGGCGGGGCTGGATTCTACCAATCGCTGACGATGGGCATGGACTACAAGCACTTTGAGGAAAACGTGGTCTTTGCCGGGGTGGAGACGCAGACGCCGATCACGTATTTTCCCCTCAGCCTGAACTACAGTGGGACGTGGGTCGGGAAAAAGGGGCTGACGGAATTGAATGCCGGAGTGAACTTTGGCTTGCGCGGCATGGGGGCGGACACGGCGGAGTTTGACTCGAAGCGCTACAACGCCACGGGCAATTTTTTCTACCTGCGGGGCGACCTGTCGCGGCTGCAGGAACTTCCGCATGGCTTTCAGGCATTCGCAAAAGTGCAGGGGCAGGCCAGCGGAGAGCCGCTCATCAACAGCGAGCAGTTCGCCGGAGGCGGTCTCGGAAGTGTGCGGGGCTACCTGGAGTCCGAGGTGCTGGGCGACAATGCCCTGCTCGGCACGGTGGAACTGCGCAGCCCCTCCTTCCTGAAGGAGAGCAGCGAGAAGAGCGGAAATGAATGGCGCTTCCACCTTTTCTGCGATGCCGGGCGTCTGAGCCTGAACTCCCCGCTGCCGGAGCAGACGGACACCTTTGACCTGATCACCGTGGGCCTGGGCACGCGCTTTCAGGTGAAGGACCACTTTCACGGATCTCTCGATCTGGGCTTCCCGCTCATCGAGCAAACGAACACGGAGGCCGGTGAGGCCCGGCTGTCTTTCCGGTTCTGGGCGGACTTCTAACCCCCGGCGCCGGCACCAAACAAATTTTTGCACCAACCAACGAAGATGGGAATGTCAACAAAACCAACCAAAGGCATGTTTTTCAAAGGAGCGCTATGCAGCCTGCTGGCCGCCATGGCCATGACCGCGACATCGCAGGCGTGGTGGAATGCGGAATGGCCGCAGCGGAAGAAGATCACCATCGACACCACGGGTGCCGGCGGTGGCATCGCGGATAAAATCGGGACTGCGCCGCTCCTGGTGCGGCTCTACGACGCGAACTTCACCGCCGGGAGCGCGAAGCCGGACCTGAGCGACTTGCGCTTCGTGGCCGAGGACGACAAGACTGTGCTGCCGCACCATGTGGAACGCTATGATGCGGACCTGAACGAGGCCCTCATCTGGGTGAAGGCCCTCGATGTGAAGCCCGGCGGTCAGACTGTAGTGTGGATGTACTACGGCAACCAGGGGCCGAAGGCGGTGAAGGAGGAGGATTCCAAGGGAGGCTACGACGGCGACACAGCGCTGGCCTGGCACTTTGGCGAGGCCTCCGGAGTTCCCACGGATGTGACGGGAAACGGGAACAACGCAGATGCGGCGGGCCAGGTTTCCAAGGGATCCATGATCGCCGGTGGCCTGCGCCTCGATGGCAAGACGCTGGTGACGGCGCAGGGCTCGGCCACGCTGAACTGGGCCGCCAATGGGACGATGACGTGGTCCGCGTGGGTGAATCCCTCCGTGGATGCCCCCGGTGCGGTGATTTTCAGCCGCGGCGACGCAACGAACGGGCTGGTCATCGGCATCGACAAGGGTGTGCCCTTTGTGCAGGTCTCCAGTGGTGGCGCGCCGCAGAAGGCAAGCGGCGGCGGAATTCCTGTAAAGTCGTGGCACCATCTCGCAGTGGTCGCAGAGGGGCCAAAGATGACACTTTTCGTGGACGGGGAATCAGCCGCATCGGTGGCGGCCGGGCTGCCCGCCCTGACCACGCCGATCACGGTCGGCGGGGACGGCGCATCGCCAGGACTCGTCGGCGAGCTGGATGAACTGCAAATCGACAAGGTGGCGCGGCCCGCAGGTTACTTGAAACTGGCGGCGATGTCCCAGTCCGGGGAAAAATCCGCCAAACTGGTGACGTATGCGGCAGGGGACGAAAAGGCGGAAGCCGCCAAGGGCCTGCAAGCCTGGCTGAACAGCGGCAGCACCACGGCCACGCTCATTGGCGCGCTGACGATGGACGGCTGGATCGTCATCGGCATCCTGTTCGTCATGTTCCTCATCAGCTGGTGGGTCATGATCGCCAAGGTGCGCTATCTGAACGGAATCGCCAAGGGCAATGCCCGCTTCATGAAGGAGTGGAAGCATGTGGCCAGCGACCTGACCGTGCTTGACCATGGCGAAGAGGAGGCCGTGACGAGCATGGGCGGACGCGTGGAAGGCAAGGAGGTGAGGTCACTTTTCAAATCGTCGGTGTACCGCATCTACCACATCGGTGCGGAGGAAGTGCGCGAGCGCATGGTGGCCGACGGCAAGGGGAACAAGGGCGGGGCGAAGATTCTGTCATCCCAGTCCATCCACGCCATCCGCGCCCGTCTGGACGGCGGCCTGGTGCGTGAGAAGCAGAAGCTGGACAAGCTGATCGTGCTGCTCACGATCTGCATTTCGGGCGGTCCCTTCCTCGGACTGCTGGGCACGGTGGTAGGCGTCATGTATACCTTCGCAGGCATCGCGGCGGCGGGTGACGTGAACGTGAACGCCATCGCCCCCGGCATCGCCGGCGCGCTGGTGGCGACGGTGGCCGGTCTGGCCGTCGCCATTCCCGCACTCTTCGGGTACAACTACATCCTCTCCCGGGTGAAGGACGCCACGAGCGACATGCACGTCTTCATCGACGAGTTCGTCACCCGCATGGCCGAGTTCTACAGCCACTAATCCCCGCAACCACGCGCCGCCATGCAAATCCAGGACGACAAGCCCTACGACGACATCAACATCACGCCGATGCTGGATCTGGCGTACGTGCTGCTCGTCATTTTCATCCTGATGTGTACGGCCTCCGTGCAGGGGCTTAAGGTGGACGTGCCCAAGGTGCCGAACAAAGCCGACCCGCTGGGCAAGCCGAAGACGAAATCCATCACGGTGAACAGTGAAGGAAAGGTTTTTCTGAACACGACGCCCGTCACCCTCGATCAGCTGGCTTCTGAACTGGCACGATTCAAGGCCAAGGAGCCCAATTTCCCCGTGGTGCTGAAGGGCGACGCCACTGTGCAATACCAGCCAATCATGGATGTGCTCACCGTGCTGGGGAACCTCGACATTACCGACGTGGGAATGGGAGCCAAAGGGTCCAAATAACGCAGGACGCCAACAACCATCATGCAACTCCAGGACGACAAACCCTACGATGACATCAACATCACGCCGATGCTGGATCTGGCGTACGTGCTGCTGGTCATCTTCATTCTCATGTGCACGACCTCGCTGGAGGGGCTGCGCGCCAGCCTGCCGAAGGCGAGCAAGAACCCGCCTCCCACGAAGGAGAAGCCGAAAACGAAGACCATCGCCGTGGAGCGGAACGGCGCCCTGATGCTGAATGGAATTCCGGTAACGCAGGCGCAGCTGGAGGCCGAACTGATGAAGGCCAAGGCGGCGGGGGATTTCCCCGTGCTGATCAAAGGGGACGGCGGAGCCTCCTACCAGGGGGTGATGAGCATGATCAATCTGTGCTCCCGGCTCGGGCTGCAGCAGCCGGGCCTGACGCTGCAGGCGGCTCCCAAATAACAATTTAGCACTACCGACAACAGTCATGAAAGTATACGAGGACGAAGACGAACAGCCGGGATTTTTTGCGCGACACAAGGCCATTTCAGCTCTCGCCGGAGCGGCGGTGCTGGGCGGCATCGTGTTTGGGGCGAGCCGTTTGAGCGGCGGGAAGAGCACTGGTCCCAAGCGGCCGGTGGCCGAGGCGCCGATGCCGATGATCAAAATCGACCCCACCCCGCCCCCGCCCCCGCCTCCGCCGCCACCCCCGCAGGATATCCCGCAGGACCAAAAAGTGGTGGAGGAGGTGCCGATGGACACGCCGCAGGAGAAACCGGACGACACGCCGCCTCCACCGGCCGCCCCCGCGACTTCCCTCGTGGGCAACGGGCCTCCGACCGGCCTGAGCGCCGGTGCCGGAGGCCGGGGCAATGCCGCCCGCGTCAACACGGCGGACATGCAGAAGCGCAAGCGCGACTGGTATGCGGGGCAGATGGCCCGCCGGATCGACGAGGCGGTGCGCCGCAGCAGCAAGCTGAGCAAGTCTGCCATGAATGTGGAAGTGCGCGTGTGGCCGGACGCCACCGGGCGCATCACCAAGGCGGCGCTCTCCAGTTCCACCGGAGACCAGGGCATCGATAGCGCCCTCACGGAGGTGCTGACCGGGGTGCAAATGCCCGAGCCTCCGCCTGCCGGGATGCCGGCCTACGTGAAGCTCAAGCTCGTCGCGAAGCGGCCCGCTTAATACACAGAAATTTTTATCCTTACCATGCTAACACTGAAATTCCCCCTCCGCAGCCGGCTGAGACAGGTCGTGGCCTGCTCGTGGTGCGCTGCTGCAGCCCTTCCCCTTCATGCGGCCGACCCGGCAGCACTGGCCGCTCCGGCGGCAGCGGCAGCTGCTGCTGAAAATGTCGCCGCTCCCGCTGCTGACAAGGCTGCCGCTCCTGCCGAAGCGACCCCGGCGGCTCCCGCAGCGGAAGCAGCCGCCGCTGACGCACCCCAGAGTGGACCTGCCGAGGCTGCGGGTGCGGCCTCGCCGGCCCTCTTTGCCGCATCGAATACGGCCAGCCCCTCGCAGAACGTGACGATCAATTTGATCAACCGCCTGGTGCAAAAAGGCATCCTCAAGGCGGAGGACGCGACGGATTTGATCCAGCAGGCGGAACAGGATGCGGCGGATGCCAAGGCGCAGGCTGATGCCGCCGTGGCGCTGCCTGATCCGGATGACTCCGTGCGCGTGACCTACATCCCTGAAACGGTGAAGGCGGAAATGCGCGAGCAGATCAAGACCGAGGTGATGGCGCAGGCCAAGGACGAACGCTGGGCCGCGCCGAAGCTCGTGCCAGACTGGGTGTCCCGCTACAAGCCGATGGGTGATTTCCGCTTCCGGTTTGAACTCGACAATTTTCCCGACGGCAACGACAACACCGGGGCCTTCCCGAATTTCAACGCCATCAACACCGGGTCGCCCTACGATGCGAGCGGCACCCAGTTTGCCCCGCAGTACAACGTGGACCAGGAGCGCTGGCGGACGCGCATCCGCTTCCGTCTGGGCGCGGAGGTCGATCTGGCCGAGAACTTCACGGCGGGTTTCCGCATTGGCACCGGTGAAAACAACAACCCGGTCTCGACGAACCAGAGTCTTGGCCTAGCGGGGGGTGGCCAGGGGGGCAACTTCAGCAAATACGCCATCTGGCTGGATCGCGCGTTCCTGAAGTATGACTTCAACAGCAATCCCGGCACCGAGCTGGCCTTCCTGCTTGGCCGCTTTGAGAACCCGTTCTTCGGCACGGAAATCATCTGGGACGAGGACGTGGGCTTTGACGGATTTGCCCTCCAGGGCAAGTGGGACATGGGCCGCGGGGTGACTCCGTTCATGACGCTGGGAGCCTTCCCGGTCTTCAACACGGACTTCAACTTTGCCACGAACCAGCCCGCCAAGTTCAAGAGCGACGACAAGTGGCTCTACGGGGCGCAGGCCGGGGTGACGTGGAAAATCAACAAGGACTGGGACTTCAAGGCCGGGGTGGCGTATTACCACTTCGACAACATCGAAGGCCGTCTCTCCACGCCCTACACGCCGCAGTCCGCCACGGACGCCGGTGACACGGACGGATCCCGCCCCTCTTTTGCCCAGAAGGGGAACACCTACACGCCCCTGCGGAATATCATTCCCAGTGTGCTGAACAATTTTGGCACCAGCAGCCAGTATCAATACTACGGACTGGCCACGCCGTTCCACGACCTTGTGATCACCGGGAAACTGGACTACAACGGCTGGGAGCCATGCCAGGTGTCGCTCATCGGCGAGTACATCAAGAACCTCGCCTTCGACAAAGGCGAGATCGACATGAAGGCGGTGAACAACCGCTCGTCGAGTCCGGAATCCGGAGTGCTCGGAGCCTTTGACGGTAGTGACACGGCCTGGCAGGTGAAGCTCCAGCTGGGCAAGGCCGCCTTTGAAAAGAAGGGCGACTGGAATGCCAGCGTTGGCTACCGGTTTGTCGGATCGGATGCCGTGGTGGACGGACTCAACGACTCCGACTTCGGCCACGGCGGAACAAACCAGAAGGGGTTCACCATCGGCGGTAACATTGCCCTGTCCAAGCGGGTGCGGATCGGCATGCGCTGGTTCAGTGCAGACGAAATCGCCGGTCCTCCGATGAAAAGTGACATCCTGATGTTCGACGTGAACGCGAAATTCTAAACATGAAAACCAGACACATTTTTCCCATTTTGACCGGAATGCTGACGCTCGCCACGGCGAATGTCACCCTTGGCCAGGCACCCGCTCCGGCCGGTCCGAGCGCGACAGAGGTGAAGCTGCGTGAATCCCTGAAGTCAGCGCGCACCCAGTTGCAGACGCTGGAGGCGGAGAAGGCGGCCCTGGAGGCTGACAAGGTGCGTGCCGAAGCGACCATCAAGCAGCAGGCGGCAAATCTTGACCGCCAGACGAAGGATGCCGCAGAGGCCAAGGAAGAGGCCCTGAAGAAGGCGGAGGCGCAGGCGGCCCAGATCGCAGCGCAGGGCCAGGACATCGCGGCACTGAAGGAGGCACTCGAAAAGTGGAAGGCCGAATTTGGCAAGCTGCGTGACTTTGCCGAGAAGACCGAGGGCCAGCGGAGCAAGCTGGCGGACGAGAAGATCGTCCTCCAGCGCCGTGTGGACGAGCAGCAGCGCAAGAATGCCGACATGTATGCTGCGGCGAAGGACATTCTCTCCCGGTATGAAAAGTTCGGCCTGGGCACGGCCCTGACGGCTCGCGAACCCTTCACCGGGCTGATGAAGACAAAGCTGGAAAACATGGTGCAGGACCTGGGTGACAAGATCACGGACGCGAAGATCAAGCCGCTGCCGGCTCCGAGCGTGCCGCCCGCCCCCAAGGGCAAGGCCGTCGCCCCTGCAGCCAAGGACAAGCCTGCCGCGCCGGCGACGGACAAGCCGGCTCCCGCCAAGGCTGGCGCGTAGCGAACCCTCTCATCTCCCTTTCCCCCTGCAGAAGTACAACCCCACCATGTTGATGCCCGATTCATTCCCTGCCTGTCGAAAACTGCCCCGGCTCCTGCTCGTCTTCGGGCTGGCCTCGGCGGCATCTGTACAGGCGGGTGACATTCTGCGGGGAGGGGGGACTTTCAGCCCGAACCGGGCGTCCACGTCCGGAGGGACGAACACGGCGGCGACCTCGCAGGCGCGGGCCAATGCGAAGGACACGCTGGCGCGGTCGACGCAGGCGGTGCAGTCGGTGAACTCAATGCAGGCGGCGGCGCGCGCGGCAGCGGCGAAGCTGGCGAAGGGGACCAGTATGGGGGCGGACCCGAACCATCCCGGGCAGATGCTGCCGGTGGTGCCAAATGGCCTCACTCCGGGCGGTCTGGAGGTGGATCCACGTGTGGTGACCGATCCAACACTCTGGCAGGGGGCCAATGCGCCGGCGGCCTCCACTGCGGGGGACCGTGCGCTGGTCACGATCAAGCAGACAAACCAGCAGGCGTTGTTGAACTGGAAAACGTTCAATGTGGGTGAGAAGACCACGGTGTCCTTCGACCAGAGCGCCGGCGGTACGAACAAGGGGCAGTGGATCGCCTTCAACAAGGTGAACGACCCGACGGGCGTGCCGTCGCAGATTTTGGGCCGGATCGAGGCGCCGGGGCAGGTTTACGTGGTCAACCAGAACGGCATCATCTTTGGCGGAACCAGCCAGGTGAATGTGCACACGCTGGTGGCCTCGTCCCTGCCGCTGAATGACAACCTGGTGGGGCGCGGTCTGCTGAACAACCCTGACGCGCAGTTCCTTTTCACCGCACTGCCGCAGGCCGCGGGAACGAAGGGCACGCCAGCCTTCACCCCTCCCCCGGCGAATACGCCGAACGGAAGACCGGGCGACGTGACTGTCATGCCGGGGGCCCAGCTTTCCAGCCCGACGACGGCGGACCACGTGGGCGGCCGGATCGCCCTGATCGGGGCCAATGTGACCAACGCTGGCACCATTTCCACGCCGGACGGGCAGACGATTCTGGCCGCAGGATTGCAGGTTGGATTTGCCGCGCATGACAGCAGCAAGGCGTCGCTGCGCGGTCTGGATGTCTTCGTGGGAGCCGTGGATGACCCGGCGGCGGTGGGGCTGCGCTATGCGGGGAAAACGGTCAACAGCGGCATCATCTATGTGCCGCGCGGCAATGCCACGCTGGCTGGCAGCGACGTGAACCACCTGGGGGCCATCGAGAGCAGCACGTCAGTCTCGCTGAACGGGCGGGTCGATCTGAAGGCGAGCTACAATGCGGTGAGCAACACCCAGTATGACCCGGTAAAGAGCCCGGACTTGGCGCCCTTCCTTTTCAAATCCACGGGCTCCGTGACCCTGGGCGCCGGCAGCACGATGCGCATCCTGCCGGAGTGGTCGGCGACTGAGAAGACGGTCGGCTCCGAACTGGCGCTGCGGTCCGAGATCAACATTGAAGGCAAAACGATTCACCTTGGCAAAGATGCCATGGTGCTGGCCCCGAATGCCAAAGTGGCAGTGGACGCGGGGACTTGGGATTTCACGGAAGCGGGCGGGCTGCCGGCCTCTGCGTTCACCCACTCGGGCGGGCAGATCTATCTGGACAAAGGGGCCGAGATCAACGTGGCCGGCTCCACCGACGTTGCGGTGCCGCTGAGCCAGAACATTTTGTCCCTGCAGTTTCGCGGGGCTGAGCTGGCTGACTCGCCGCTCCAGCGAACCGGGAAGCTGCGCGGTCCGACGGTGCTGGTGGATCTGAGAAAATCCGGCATCTACAACGGCCGCAAGTGGATCGGTACGCCGCTGGCGGATGTGACCGGGTATGCGAACATCATCGAGCGGTCCGTGGGTGAGCTGACGACGGCGGGCGGCACGGTCTCCCTGAATGCAGGCGGCTCGGTGGTGTTGCAGGGCGGATCGAAGGTGGACGTTTCCGGTGGCTGGGTGAACTACGAGGCCGGAATGGTGAAGACGACCCGCCTGTGGTCCAACGGGCTGCTGGTGGACATTTCCCAGGCCACGCCGGACCGCGTCTACGACGGCATCTTCACCGGTCAGTTTACAGAAGCGCACCCGAAATGGTTTGCGGACAAGACCTGGGACAATCCACTCGCGCCAACGGGCGAGCATTGGGAGGATTCCTATTTCCACGGGCAGGCGGGTGGCAGCCTGGCATTGACCGCGCCCTCAATGGCGCTGGATGGTGACCTGACGGGGCTGACGATCACCGGATCGCACCAGCGGTCGGAGCTGCCGAAGCTGAGTTCGCTGGCCATCACATTCCAAGCGCAGGAGCCTACCGGGGTGAATCATTTCGCCATTTCGCCGACTCCGCCAAAAGTGGTGTTCCAGTCCGGCGTTACGCAGAAGGCGGCAGATCACTTCGCCGTGGCGGCCAATGGCGATCCTCTGGCCCTGCGGAGTGACCGCGTGGAGAAGGTGGTCCTCTCCCCGGAAAAGCTGCAAGAGGGCGGGTTTGGTTCTCTGAGCGTGAACAATGTGGATGGCAGCATCATCCTGGCGGCTGGCGAAACACTGGAGGCTCCGGCGGGCGGCGGGATCACGCTGGGTGCGGCGAACATGGAAATCCGCGGACGCCTCGTGGCTCCGGGCGGCCTGGTGGCGCTGGATGTGTACAATTTCTCGCCGTATGCGCTGAAGAAACTTGATGCGGCGGCTGAGCGCCAGACTCCGCCGGCGGACCCGACGCGAGGGATGCTGACGATCGCCCCGGGCGCGGTGGTGAGCGCGGCTGGCCAGATTTCCGACGACCGTCCAGGCTGGTTTGAGTGGGAGAACGCGCCCGCCGTGATCAACGGGGGAAGCGTCTCGATCAATGCCTACAGTGCGAACCTAGCGGCGGGCAGCCTGATCGATGTCTCCGGCGGTGTTTCCGTCGGCCCAACGGGCAGGCGCACGTACGGAAATGGCGGCAGCCTGTCGATCAAGGTGGGGCAGGATCCGGGGTTGAAGTCGATCCTGGGCGGAAAACTCAATCTGGGTTCCGCCCTGCGCGGCTATTCCGGGGCAAGGGCGGGCTCGCTGGCGCTGCTGGCTCCGATGATCCAGATCGGCGGCAGCTCGCGCGATCCCAATGCGCTGCTGCTCTCGCCCGATTTCTTCAGCGAAGGAGGCTTTGGGAAATTCAGCCTGACCGGCCTCGGCATGGCGGGCTCGGGTGACGAGGAGTACAAGCCGGGCGTGCTGGTGGCCCCTGGGACGAAGATCAATGCCGTGGCGAAGAGTGTGGTGGCGCGGCCCTACTCGACTGGGGACAGCGAGATCGTGCTCGATCCTGTCGTGGCACCCGCAGGCGTTCGGACGCCGGTCAGCATTTCCCTCTCCGCGCCGGGCGTGCGGGACCAGTTTAACAACCAGCTCCTCGTGCGGGGCGACCTCATTCTCGGCGCGCGTTCTGAAATCCGGACCGATCCGCTCGGCAGCGTCTCACTCAGTGGCGACACGGCCGCGATCCTTGGCTCCGTCTACGCGCCGGGCGGCAGCATTTCCATCAGCGGCGGCAGGTCATGGGCTGCGGTGAATACCGTCCAGCCTCCGCGCTCCACGGTCTACATCGGGTCGAAGACAGTCCTCTCCACGGCGGGCACGACACTGCTGACACCTGACTACAACGGCTGGCGCACCGGCACGGTGTTGCCGGGCGGGATGATCAGCGTGACGGGAAACATCGTGGCCGAGCGCGGCGCGAGGCTGGACGTGTCGGGCGCCAGCGGTGTGCTGGACCGGGCAACGGGCTACGGCACGGTGGACCGGAGAAATGATGAAACCTGGCTGGGTGCCGCGCGTGATCCGATCCGCATGGACAGCAACGGCGGGACGATCACCCTGACCGGCGGCCAGTTCCTTTTCAGCGATGCCACGCTGACCGGCCGCGCGGGCGGGCCGACGGCTCTGGGCGGTTCGCTGGTGATCTCCTCAGGCCGGTTTACGCCTCCAGGCTCGTTCCTTGAACCGACTGAAGTGACCCTGGAGGTGAAGCAAAGCGGGGCCGTGCTCCCGGTTTCCTTCGCCGGGCTGGAGCGTGGATCGATTGGCCAGCAGGTGCTGCCTGGTTCGCCTGTTGATGAATGGGCCTTCGGTCACTTTGCGGTGGACACTTTCAACAGGGGCGGTTTCGGCGCTCTCAATCTGAAGGGCACTGTGAAATTCAGCGGCCCTGTTAACATCGAGGCCGCGCGGAGCCTTTCCGTGGCGGATGGCGGGGTGATTTTTGGCGACTCCGCCATTTCGCTGAAGGCTCCGTATGTGGCCATCGGCAAGGCATTCCTCACGCCGCAAACACCCGAGCAGAAAGCCGGTGGGGCGCTCTTCATTGCGGACGGACAGCCGTTCTACTTCGCCCCGACGTGGGGGCAGGGGAGTCTTGAGGTGGTGGCGAAGGTGATCGACATCGGCTCGCTCTCTCTTCAGGGCATTGGCCGGGCGAGCTTCAACGCAGAGAACGACATTCGCGGCAGCGGCGCTCTGAGCGTGGCGGGCGACATTTTCCTGAAAGCCGGCCAGATTTACCCGCCCACGGCGCTGACCTTCACCATCTCGGCCCGCGACTACACGGATGGCACCGGGACGGCCCAGTCCGGCTCGGTCAACATCGCGGGCAATGGCTCTCGTGACCTCCCGCTTTCCGGTGGCGGCACGCTGAACATTTACGGCTCAATCATCAACCAGGGCGGCGTGCTGCGGGCGCCGCTGGGAACGATCAATCTGGGCTGGGACGGCAGCGGCACCGCGCCGAAGGACCCTGTGACCGGGCAGGCCGTGGCGGTGACGAAGGAGATTCACCTCCTGCCGGGCAGCGTGACTTCCGTCTCGGCGGTGGACCCGGTTTCGGGCAAAGCTCTCATCATTCCCTACGGCGTGGTGCTTGACGGCACGTCGTGGATCGATCCTGCAGGTGTAGACATCACGGCGAGCGGACCTCCGCTGAAGGCCGTGAACCTCTCGGCCGGAAATGTGGACACGCAGGCCGGGTCACTCATTGATCTGACCGGCGGCGGGGAGCTTTTTGCCTACCGCTGGGTGAAGGGCGTGGGCGGCAGCCAAGACGTGCTGGCCTCCAGCGGCAGCTTCGCCATCCTGCCTGGGTTCACCGGGGGCATCGCGCCGTGGGCTCCCTTCAACCCGACGCCAGGCAACACGAACCTCGGCGGAGATCCGGGCTATGTGAACAGCGGACTCAATGTGGGAGACACGATCCATCTAGGCTCCACGAAGGGCCTGGCGGCAGGGGACTACACGCTGCTGCCGGCGCGGTATGCGCTGCTGGACGGGGCATTCCTCGTTACCCAGCAGTCAGGCCAGCCGGTGGGCGTGCGGAAGCTGCCGGACGGAAGCTCGCTCGTTTCCGGCTACCGGTACAATGCCTTCGACAACGTGCGCGACGGCGACCTCCTGACCGCCCGCTATGAGGCGGCGCCCGGCTCCGTGGTGCGCCAGCGTTCCCAGTATGGCGAGTTTTTTGCCGATGCCTTCCTGAAGGCAAGTGCGGCCTCCCGCGGCGTATCGGTGCCCCGCCTGCCCTCGGACGCCGGGCAGCTGGTCCTTTCGGCCACGCAGTCGATGAACATCGCCGGCTCCGTGGCGGCGAAGGTGGGTGCGGGTGCTCGCGGAGCGCTCATCGACATCAGCAGCCCGGTGGACATCCTGATCGGGCGTGCCGGATCGACGGCGGCCCCCGGGGTGCTCGTGCTCGACTCGGCGCAGCTCAGTGGTTTCTCCGCAGAGAGCCTGCTCATCGGCGGCGTGCGGAAGCTCAGTGCGGACGGTGCCACCGTGGCGGTGAAAACAGGAAACCTGACCGTGGACAATGCAGGGGCGCCGCTGAGCGGGCCGGACATCATCCTCGTGGCGTCCAAGACTCTGACCCTGGCCGCCAATGCCGAGCTGTCCCAGACGGGGACGCTGGCTGACGGCGCGACTCCGCTGACGATCGGCGACAAGGCCACGCCCGGCAGCGGCGACGGCGCCCTCGTCCGCGTGAGCAGTGATCCGGCAGCCACCATCAACCGTGCCGGACGCACCAGCTCCACCGAGCCTCAGCTCAATGTGGGCGCAGGCGTGCAGCTCACCGGCAACAGCGTGATCCTCGACTCCACCTCGGGCACGACTCTGAGCCCGGCGGCGAAACTCAATGCCGGCGCCGTCTCGCTGAACAGCGGCCGCATCAGCCTGGAACTCGCCGGCGCGGGCACTCTGCCATCCGATGCGGGCCTTGTCCTCGCGGGCGACGCCCTGTCCAGCCTGCAGCAGGCCAAATCCCTCTCGCTGCTGAGTTACTCCACTGTCGACATCTACGGCACCGGCCAGGTGGGCACGACCTCGCTGGCGAATCTGGCCATCCACGCAGGAGAAATTCGCGGATTCAACACGGGTGGCGGCACGGTGTCCTTCACTGCGCAGGACATCCTGCTCGACAACTCGGCCGGCGCGTCCGCCGGGACGACGGCTGGCGCGACTTCCGGAAAGCTGGAGTTCAATGCCGGCACCCTGCACATTGGCACGAACAAGGTGAAGGTGGTCAACTACGCCGGGCTCGACCTCAATGCGACCGGCGGCGTGCTGGGCGAGGGCGCAGGCGGGCTGGCTACGGACGGAGCGATGACGGTGACCACGCCACGACTGGCGGCTGCGGCGGGGGCGGTGCAGTCCCTGACGAGTGGCGGAGCGCTCACGCTGCGGGCTCCGGCCGGCGGCACGGCCACGGTGGCCTCAGGACTGGGCGCGGCCTACACCCTCACGGGGGCCTCCATTCTGGCCGCCACGGACATTTCCCTGCCCAGCGGCCAGGCCACGCTGGTGGCGACCACGGGTGATCTGGAAGTCACCGGCCGCATCGATGCGGGCGGGACGGCGCAGAAATTTAACGACCTGACGAAATACACCGACGGCGGCCAGGTCAGCCTGACTTCGAAGCTGGGCAGCGTGCGCCTGGGTGCGGGCGGGCTGGTCTCCGTGGCGGCGCAGGCGGGCGGTGGAAATGCCGGAAGCCTGAGTGTGAGCGCGCCAAAGGCTACCTTCCTTCTGGACGGCTCCATGCTGGGGCAGGGCGGCACGGGCGGCCGCAGCGGCACATTTTCCCTGGACGTGGGCAGCCTGGCCTCGACCGGCGGTCTGAATGCGGTGCTCAACGCGGCGGGCTTCAATCAATCGCGCGCCTTCCGCGCCCGCACGGGGAATGTGCTCGTCGATGGTACGGCCACGTCGCGGACGTTTAATCTCTCTGCCGATGCGGGCGCCATCAACGTCACGGGGACGATCAATGCTTCCGGGGCGACGGGCGGCACGATCAATCTGGCGGCCAACGGCGGGCTCACCCTGGCTTCGGGCGCGGTGCTCGACGCTTCCGGGCTTGATTTCAACACAGCGGGGAAGGGCGGCGCCATCTCGCTGGAAACGCGTGGTGCGGGCGGCGGCGAAGTCAAGCTGCAGGCCGGATCCACGATCAATCTGGGCGTGGCTGCGGCCACAGTGGACAGCGCAGCGAACGGGAAATTCACCGGCACGCTGTATTTGCGCGCCCCGCAGAATACGGGCGCGACCGACCTTCAGATTGGCTCCCTGGATGGCGCGATCAATGCTGCCTCGAAGATCGTGGCGGAAGGATTCAAGATTTACACTCCGGCGGGCGGGCTCATCGACAGTGTGCAGGGCGCCATCCAGGCGAACGGCCAGGCGTTTGCTGGAAACACGGGCATCATCACCCCGCGACTGCTCGGCGGTCAGGCGGCGCTGGGCTCCTTGCTGAATGTGGTGCCCGGAGCCGAGGTGGTGAATGCCGGAGGGGCGACGACGCCGCTGTCCATCCAGCTGCGCACGGCGGGCAGCAGCCGCATCGAGGTGCCGGGGGCTCAGGGGATCACATTCCCGTCCGGCACGGCGGGGAACAACAAGATCACGCCTTCCGTGGCCGGCACTCTGACTTTGCCGGACGGCACCAGCACTCCGCTGACGGCGGGGGTGGCCGTGAGCATTCCGGCCGGCGGCGTGGTGACGCTGGGCAGCGTGGGCACGCTGACTTTTGCCAGCGGCGGCACGGGCGGGGCCATCGCGGCCATCCTCCCGGCGGGGGCGGCCTACACGGGGGCGGGTTCGCTCAGCGTGGCCACTGGCAGCGTGGCGGAAACCATTTTCCTGAGCACCACGGCCACCGTCTCGGCCACGGCGACGCCGACCACCACCGCACTCAACCAAAGCAGCCGGATCGACATTCCTGCGGGCCAGACCCTGCGCTTCCCGTCCGGCACGCCAGGCGATGCGCAAATCCGGACCACCACCGCCGCCACGCTTCGTCTGGCGGACGGCAGCACGCGTGCCATCGCGGCGAACACGGACACCGCCGTGCCAGCCGGGTCCAGCATCACCATGGCGGCAGCCGGCGGGGTGATCTACTCGCGCGGGGCCAATGGCGGGGCGATCCCGGTTATCGCCGCAGCGGGCGGGACCTACACCACGACCAATGGCACCGGGCTTTCCACGAACCGCAGCGACCTCATCCTCGGCACCTACAACTCCACGGAAAAGAGCGACTGGAATCTCTCCACCTGGCGGTTCGGCCCGAACAACGTCCCGGGCGTGCTGACCCTGCGTGCGGCGGGAAATCTCGTCTTCAACAATGCCCTGAGCGACGGTTTTTCGCCAAACCCGCTCAATGCAACGGGCACGCTCTACACACACATTCTTTCCACACCGAACCTGCTGCTCGGCGCGAATGCGCAGTCGTGGTCCTACCGCCTCACGGCGGGCGCGGATCTCTCGGCGGCTGACGTGCGGCAGGTGACGCCGCTGGCGGATCTGGCCTTCGGCGCCGGATCACTCCAGCTGGGCAAGACCGGCGTGAAGGCGAACGGCACCGACACCAGCCTGACGCGGGACTTTGTCCTCGACCGCTTCCAGGTCATCCGCACCGGTTCCGGCGACATCGATGTCTCCGCGGGCAGAAATGTCCAGCTGCTGAACCAGTTCGCCAGCATCTACACGGCCGGCACTGCCGTTCAGAATCCGTCCGCCCTGTCCACCGGCACCTTCGAGCTGCCGCGGCAGAAAGCGAGCAACCCGGTCGATCCGCTCGGTGCCATCCAGCAGTCGATCCCGTATCCGGCTCAGTACAGCCTGGCCGGTGGAAATGTGTCCATCGTGGCCGGGGGGGACATCGTCCACCAGACCAAGGGTGGCAATGACTTCGTCGACGACGCCCAGAAGGAGATGCCCTACAACTGGCTGTATCGCCGGGGATTTGTCGATCCTGCGACGGGCGAGTTCGGCACCTCCCGCTATGGTGACGTGGCCTCCACGAGCTGGTGGGTGGACTTCAGCAACTTCTTCGAAGGTGTGGGCGCCCTGGGTGGCGGCAATGTCTCCATGACGGCGGGCGGCGACGTGCGCAATGTGGATGCCGTCGTTCCCACGAACGCCCGCATGCCCGTTGGCAAACCCGATGCCTCGAAGCTTGTGGAATTTGGAGGCGGTGATCTCGTGGTCCGCGCCGGGCGTGACATCGACGGCGGCACCTACTACGTCGAGCGTGGCGCAGGTCTTTTGGATGCAGGCCGGAACATCAAGACGAGCGCGAACCGTTCGCCCTCGCTCGGCACACTTGCCAGTGGAGCAGCAGACTACACCTCGGAGGACAGCTGGCTGCCGACCACGCTGTTTGTTGGCAAGGGCGGCTTTGACGTGGCGGCGCGCGGGGACGTGCTCCTCGGCCCGGTGGCGAACGTCTTCTTCATGCCCCAGGGCGTGAACAACACCTACCCCTACAAGACTTATTTCTCCACCTACTCCCAGTCCAGCTACGTCGGCGCGTCCTCGCTTTCCGGCGCAGTCACCCTCAAGCAGGCCACCGCGCAGGTGAACGGCACGGGCAGCGGGGTGGACGGGGGCAACGGCACGCCGCTGCTTTCCCTCTGGCTGGAGAGGGTGTCCCTCCTCACCACCAGTCCCAAGAGTGTCTCCTATTTCTACCCGTGGCTCAGGCTGGCGGAAAGCAGCGTCACCCCCTTCAGCACAGTGGTCGGCATCATGCCTGGCACGCTGAAGGCCACAGCCTTCTCGGGTGATGTGAATGTCCTCGGCACGCTGAACCTTTCGCCGTCGTCCACGGGCACGGTCGATCTGCTCTCGGCGGGTTCGCTCAACGGCCTGGGTGTCCTCGGCTCCGCCTCCATCAATGGCACGACCTACCGCTCCTGGGGCACGGGCAAAATCAATCTGTCGGACGCTGATCCGCTCTCCATTCCCGGCTATGCCTCACCGCTGGCCTACCAGGCCACGGCTGGCACCGGAACCACGACCCGGGTGACGGGCAAGACGTTCCTCGAGCCCGTGGACGCCCTGTTTGCCGAATCCGGATCGCTCCAAGGGGCGCAGGCCGTGCTGCAAACCAAGCAGGCGCTCCATGCTCCGGGCGTGCTGCACAAGGCTGACACCAATCCGATCCACCTTTACGCGAAGAATGGCGACATCTCCGGCCTCAGCCTTTTCTCTGGAAAAGCCGCACGCGTGCTGGCTGGTGGAGACATCACTGACATTGGCTTCTACATTCAAAATACCCGCCCGGGTGACCTGACCGTGGTGGCCGCCGGGCGCGACATCGTGGCCTACAATGCCAATTCTCCGTCCCGCATTCAGGCGGCCAGCCCGGGCAACTTGCTCGCGGCCGGTTCGCTGCCACTCTCGGGTGACATTCAGCTCGCCGGTCAGGGCACGCTGGAGGTGCTGGCCGGGCGGAATCTCGACCTCGGCGGCGGCCCCGTGAATTCGGACGGCACGGGACTCGGCATCACCACCATTGGCGGTGCGCGTAATCCCTACCTGCCCACGACCGGTGCGGATCTCATCGCCGCAGCGGGTCTCGGGCCGGTCACCAGCCTGACGGACAGTGATCTCGCCATCGATTCCTTCCTCACCACCACCCTGGCCGGCACGGACGGCGCACGCTACATTGCCGACCTGACCGCGATCCGCGCGAAGCTTTCGAACGGATCCTCCACCGCGACCGCGCTTTCGGGCACCACACTGCCGACCACCCTGACCGACCAGGAAAAAGCCGAACTGGCTCTGGAGCTGTTCTTCGTTGTCCTGCGGGATTCCGGCCGGGATCATGCGCTGGCCGGCTCGCCCGGATTTGGCAACTACGCGGCCGGCATCGCCGCCGTGTCCGCCCTTTTCCCCGGCACCAAGTGGAAGGGCGACCTGACGCTGACCAACCGCGAGATCAAGACCGCCGCCGGTGGCGACCTGACTCTGCTGGCTCCGGGAGGCAAGGTCACCGTGGGTGCCGAGGCCTCAGGAAACCAGTCGCCCGACCAGGGCGTGCTCACCGAGGCTGGTGGAAACATCAACATCTTCTCCAAGGACAGCGTGGCCATCGGGACCTCGCGGATCTTTACCCTGCGCGGTGGCGACGAAGTCATCTGGTCATCCGACGGCGACATCGCGGCCGGTATTTCCTCGAAGACCGTGGCCTCCGCACCGCCGACCCGGGTGCTCATTGACCCGCAGAGCGCGGATGTGAAGACCGACCTGGCCGGTCTCTCCACCGGGGGCGGCATCGGCGTTCTGGCCACCGTGGCCGGCCTGGCTCCGGGGGACGTGGACCTCATCGCCCCCAGCGGCGTCATTGATGCAGGTGACGCCGGCATCCGCTCCGCGGGAAATCTGAACATCGCCGCCGTCCAGGTGGTGAACGCCTCGAACATCGCCGCTGGTGGTGCCACCGTGGGAGCGCCCGCCGCTCCCGCCGCCCCGGCCGCCGCGCCCAGCGCTGCACCGCCGCCCACTCAGCCCTCCGGAGGCGGCGGGGAAAAAGAAGCTGCCAAGAATGCCGCGCAGACCGCCGCTACCACCACGAAGACCGATGAAGCCCCGTCGCTCATCACCGTCGAGGTGCTCGGCTACGGCGGTGGCGAGCTGTCACCCGGCTCCTCCGCCGCGCCTGCGCCTGCCCCGCCCACCACTCCGGCTCCGACCCTTGATCCGGATGACGAGGAGCTTCGTAAAAAGAAACTGAAGGAGCAAATGGAACAGCAAAAGACCAACTGAGTGAGACCCATTTCCCAGTCATCCGGATTTTACCCCGTCCGTGATCGTCCCCTGCCCAACCCAAACAACCAGAAGCAGAGAATATGACGACTCAACCGACAGACAAACCGCTCTCCCCCCGCAGCACCGGGGGAAAGGTGACCGCTGTGAAATCCGCTGAAGAACAGCTGGAGCCCACCGCCGGAGTGAAGGCGTGGGCCAGATGGCGCAAAGCGGAAAATGCCAGACTTGAACAGGAAGCCCGCCGCCGGGCCAGGGAAGCCAGAAAGTGACTTTCTGTGCCGCCCAGCGTTTCTCCGGCCGTCTGACGTTTTCGCCAGACTTTGCACTCCTGCCGGGACATCATGCAACGAATCTGTTGCCGGGCAAAGGTGGCGCAAGACAGCTGCCGCATGTAACTCACAAAACGGCTCGCAAGCTCCTTCAGGCGAGTCCCGCCTGAGCCGGAGAAGATTTCTCCATTCGCGCCGATTCCGCCTTTTTTCATGAGTTCCTCACCCAGCCAGACCGAATCCCCCGCACCTCCCAGCGAGGCGGTGGCACCGGCAGCACTTTCCCTCAGGCTTCGGGAGCCGCTTTCCATCCTGACGGGCTACCTGGAAATGCTCCTCGCCGACGAGATGCCCGATCCACGCATGGTCCACAAGGCCCTGCTGACGATGAAAAAACACGCCGACCGCCTCGGCCGCATGGTGGACGACATGGCCGCCGGCGCCGTCGAGCAGGAACGCCGGGCGCGGTGAGACGGTGCGCGGCACGCATCCCGTCCTCCTTTTTACTGGCCAGAGCGGGGAGAGTGCAGATAGTGGGGCACCATGAAAACCCGAACACCTCTTGTCGTTGTCACGTTTGCCTCGCTCGCGGCTGCTGCCGTGATCGCCCAGCAGGCGGAGAAACCTGCCGCCCCTGCCGCCGCCGCCATCCAGACCAAGCCAGAGGAGGGGTTCGTCAGCCTCTTTGACGGCGGGACGCTGAAGGGCTGGCATGTGAGTGCGGCCAGCGGGCACTCCGGAACCAGCCAGCACAAGTCCGGCGGGCGCTGGGTGGTGGAGAACGGAGCCATCACGGGCAGCCAGGACGTTCCTGGAAATGGCGGCCTGATCCTGACGGACGAGGAGTATGGCAACTTCGAGGTCTCCATTGAAATGAACAATGACTTCGGTCCGGACAGCGGCCTCTTTCTCCGCAGCACGGAGGATGGCAAGGCGTGGCAGGCCATGATCGACTACCACTCGGGCGGAAACCTGATGGGAATTTACGGCGAAGGGCTGGGCGGCAATCCTCACGTGAGAAACTACAATTTCACCGACAAGGTGACCGAGATCGAGGCGAAGAAGACCGGCGAACCGCCCACGGCGCTGCCGGTGAAACCCGGGAGCTGGCCGTATTTCTGGCGTGCCGGGCAGTGGAATGAGCTGCGGGCCCGCATCGAGGGAAATCCGCCGCACATCACGACGTGGATCAATGGCGTCCAGATCATGGAGTGGCAGGAAAAGACCGTGCGCCACCCGGAGAAGGGGCGCATCGCCCTGCAGGTCCACGGCGGGGGCGACTTCACGAAGCAGTTCGTCCGCTACCGGAACATCCGCGTCAAAGTCCTGAAATAACCCCTCACTGGTGAAATTTGCGTCACCCTGTTCCCGGCAGACAAACGGGGGGCAGGGGGACGCTGAATGAGCCGATTGTCGGAGAAAACCCTAACCGATTTCTTGCAATCGGTGCCAAAGTGGAAAATTCTCCAGGTCTCGGGGCCGCTGCGGGGTTGATAAGACCGCGCGCGGTTCCGATCCCGCCTCAGCACACCACCCCAAAACCCAGATGAATCCCATGAACCGATCCCTCACCCTTGCCCGTTCCAGCCGCACCGGACTGGTCGCAGCTGTTCTTGTCTCCGCCGGACTGGCCACCAGTGCGAGCGCGGACTTCATCAAACTCAAGGACGGAAGCCGGGTGCCGCCGGCTCCCCGCGAGGGCACGATCACCTCGGCAGACGGCTCGCCTACGGTGACGATTGAGTATCCCATCAAGGAAGGGTCCCGCATCAAGGACACCCGCACGGTGAACCGGACGGATGTGGTGGAGATCTATAAACCCGCCGCGGACGACATAGACGCGGTGGCGGTGAAGAAACTGGTGCCGACTGCCGACTTCCTGCTGAGCAGCCAGTATGCAAAGCTGGTCGAGGAAGGACCGGCGAAGTTCCTTTCCAAATACCCTAAGAGCAAGCACGCCGCTGACGTGGAGGCCGTGAAGAAGACTCTGGAGGAGGAAATGCTGAAGACCCGCCAGGGCATGCGCAAGGTGGAGGGGACGTGGATCACCTCCAAGGAAGCGGAGGCGAACAGCTACAACATCAATGCGTATCGCCTGCGCTCCGACATGGAAAAGCTGGCCGCCGACCAGACTACGCTGCGCGACGCGCTGCTCAAGTTCGACGAAATCGAGAAGACGGGGAAATTCTCCGTGCAGTACCCGAAGGCGATCAAGCTGGCGCTGGAAACCATCGACAAGCTGACCGTTCGCCTGAACGAGCAGGCGAAGGCCCAGCCCCTGAAATTGAAGGAGAAAACGGATGGTCTGAAGAACCTGAATCCGGACGAGAAAAAGGCGGCGGACGAGAAGATCAAGAAGGACATGCTCGCCTTCAAGGCGCTTCAAACCGAGGAGACACGCTCGAAAGTGCGATTCCCCTCCACGAATGATCTCGACCTGCCCAGCCTGACGGGGGCCGTCAAAGTCCTTGAAAAAGAGCGCACCAAGATCGCAGCGCTGGACATGGCTGCGATTCAGGCCAATGCCGACACAGTCGAGAAGATACTCAAGACCGTGGGCGAAGACAAATTTGAAACGGCCCGGACGCTGCTCGACCAGTTCCTGACCAAGAACAAGGATGCGGGCAACGACCCCTTCCTCAAGGGCAAGCAGGCTGAACTGAAAAAGGCCATCGAGAGCATGAGCCGCGAAGCCCGTGAGCGCCGTGCCCTCGAGGGCGTGACGCCACCTCCAGTGCCGAAGCCTGCCGCCGCTCCGGCTCCCGCCCCTGCGGCAGGCAAATGAGCCAGGCCCGGGCCGACCATCCAGACAAATCATGAGCCGCACCGCCAGCCTCCACCGGAAAACTGCCGAAACCGACATCCGCCTCACCGTGAACCTTGATGGTTCCGGTGTGGCGAAAGTGAACACGGGCATCGGCTTCTTTGATCACATGCTCACGCTTTTCGCGAAGCACGGGCTGGTGGATCTGGAGGTGGAGGCAGTGGGCGACCTGCACGTGGACTACCACCACACGGTGGAGGACACGGGCATCGTCCTCGGGCAGGCGGTGAGGCAGGCGCTGGGGAGCAAGGAGGGCATCGTCCGCTATGGCCATGCCTACCTGCCCATGGATGAAACGCTCAGCCGGGTGGTCATCGACCTCAGCGGCCGCAGCTACCTGGAGTACCGGGTGCCGGAGCGCGTGGACGCCATCGGGATGTTTCCCTTCCAGCTGGTGGAGGAGTTTTTCCGCGCCTTCGCGAACAACGTGATGGCCAACGTCCACGCCGGGGTGCTCTACGGTCGCGATGCGCACCACATGGCGGAGTCCCTCTTCAAGGGGCTGGCCCGCGCGCTCGACACGGCCACGCGCATCGACCCGCGCGTGGTCGGCGTGCCCAGCACAAAGGAGGCCCTGTAGCGGTGCCGGGATCACTGATTTCCAATCCGCCCCCCGTCCGGACCGGACTCGTCGACTACGGCGCCGGCAATTTGCAAAGCGTGCGCAACGCCCTGCGTGCCGTGGGGCGCGAGGCGGTGCTGGTGAAGTCTGCGGCGGACCTCGACGGCCTGGAGGCGCTCATTTTTCCCGGCGTCGGTGCCTTTGGCGACAGCATGAAGCACCTGCGCGAGCAAGGTCTGGTTGAGCCGCTGCGGCAGTGGATCCAGTCCGGCAAACCATTTTTCGGCATCTGCATCGGTTACCAGGTGCTCTTCGCCTCCAGCGAGGAGGATCCGGGGGTGGAGGGGCTCGGGGTGTTTCCTGGAGAGGTGGTCCGCATCGAGGCGCCGGGGCTCAAGGTGCCACACATGGGCTGGAACGCCGCTGCGCTGCGCCACCCGGAGGACCCGCTCTGGGCCGGGCTGGGCACGGCTCCGCACTTCTATTTCGTCCACTCCTACCACCCAAAACCGGCCGACCCGGAACTGGTGGCCGCCACCACGAGCTACGGCTCGGACTTTGCCTGCGCCATCCGCTGGGCCACCGGCGCGGCGGTGCAGTTTCACCCGGAAAAGAGCCAGTCCGCCGGCCTGCGGCTGATCGACAATTTTCTCCGGACCGTGGCTGCCGCGCGAGGGGCGTAGGACTGGCGGCGTCGCGCGCCGGGCACGGTGGGCGCGGGCGGAAAATGCCGTCGCACGCTTCTTGTTTGAAAATTTGTTAACATCGGTTAACTAATCCGCCATGCGCAATTTCAGTCTGATTTTACCGCTGGCAGTAGCGGGAGTCCTGGCCCTCGTGGCCGCTTGCACGGGGCCCAGCCGCCAGAGCCGCGGCTGGCAGACCCAGCTTGGGCCGGTGCCCCAGGGGCCAGTGACGCCGGTGCAGATGCTGCGCGAGGTGAACCTCCAGCAGGCCTTCATCGCCCCCGGGCGGGCCGGGCGCTACATGTACCGGCCGATGCAGCCGCGCTACATCACCATCCATGCCACGGAAAATCCGGACGGCGACGCGTGGGCGCACGCCAAGGCGCTGCGCAATGGGGCGCTTCGGGCAACGAAGCGGGTCGGGGGAAACCGGATCGGGTTTCTCACCTGGCACTTCACCGTCCAGGGGAACCTTGCCGTGCAGCACCTGCCGACCAATGAGCAGGGCGAGCATGCCGACTTTGACGGGGTGGGGAACAACTACAGCATCGGCATCGAAATGTGCGAGCACCGTGGCAACAACATCGCCAAAACCATCGAAAACACGGCCAAGCTGGCCGCCTTTCTCTGTTACTCGCGCGGCATTTCCCCGTCCAACGTTGTCCCGCACTACCACTGGCCCCGCTACGGCACCAGCCCGCTGCACAAGGACTGCCCCCACTTCCTCCTCGACAACAAACGACCCGGCCCCACCTGGAACTGGTTCCTGAGCCGCGTGCGCGCCCACTACAGCCGCCTCGTTCCGGGAGCGACGCCCAGAATCTGATACCAAACGCGAAGTCTGACCGGTGGAATTCAGCCCCGGTGCACCCAGACCCGGCATCGTCGCCCGCCGCGTTGGAGACCTCCGGGACCCCACCGGCCTCGCCCCGGTGGTGAATTAGTTCCTGTTCTGACCGACTTGTTCACCACCGGGACAAGCCCGGCGGGGTCCTCAAGAAACACCCGTTTCGTGTAGCGCGCCGGCTGGTTCACCACCGG
>JANOAS010000224.1:0-3031 GCA_031411255.1 bacterium | reverse complement strand
GGCGATGGTGCTGGCGGTGATGGTGAGGAGCTGCGGGCTGTTGTGCAGGATGGCTCCGCCGCCGCCGTTGGCGGTATTGCCGCTGAGGGTGCTGCGTTCGATGGTGAGGGTGCCGGGATTGGCGTTGTAGATGGCTCCGCCCTGGGTGGGGCTGGTGCAGCCGCTGATGGTGCATTCCCGCAGGGTCAGGGTGCCTTGATTGCGCAGGGCCCCGCCGGCACCGATGTCCGTGGTCTCGGCCCCGCCGCCATTGCCGCCGGTCAGCTTCAGCCGTTGGAAAGTGGCGGTGGTGCCGCTGGCGATGCGGAAGTGGCGGTTGGTGCCGGGGCCGCCGTCGATGGTGATGCCTTCGGGGAAGGGGCTGGCGTCGATGGTGACGGCGGCGGTGTCGGTGATGACGATCTCGCTGGCCAGCACGATGGTGCCAGAGAAGCCGGGGGAAAAACTCAGGGTGCTGGATCCGGCGATGGCGGCGGCATTGGCGAGGGCCTGCCGCAGGCTGCCGGTGCCGGTGTCCCCGGTGGCGCTGACGACGAGCGAGAGCGCACTGGTGACGGTGATGTTGAAGGTCTGCGCAGCGCTCTGGTTCACGCCGCCATTGGCGGTGCCGCCGGTGTCATTGATCCGCACGGTGACCACAACGCTGCCGTTGGCGGCGGGGGCGGGGGTGAAGGTGAGTGTGCCATTGGCCCTGATGGCGGGTTTCACGGACGAGAGCGCATTTTTCGCGTTGGTGGTGGTGAAACGGAACGTCTGCTCGCTTTCTTCCGCTGGTCCGGTGCTCAGGTCGGTGGCCCCTCGATGGTATCCCTCTGCAGGAGGAACCTGCTGAAGCGGCGTGGCGACCATCTCCGGCGGGTGGATGAGGTGGTAAAAGGCGCCACGGCGGCGGGATGAGCGCCCGGCGGTTTGTCCACATCCGGGCGGGATCGCGGCATGTAAGGTTCACGTGTCCCAGGTCTGCCACTGTGCTCAACGGGCCCGTCATCTCGAATCCCGAATTCCCGCAATTTCCTCCATGTCGAAAAGCTATGGGTTAGCCGAATTGAGCGAAGCTCATTTGGGGTGAAGACCCTATAGTGATGTGATTTCTCCCGGCCCAGCTTCAAGGGCGCACTGGTGGCGCTTCCTCTCCCGTTTTCACCATCGTCGGGCGCCTTCAGCCCAATCAACCAAAGGCCCAAGCTAAACCAATCACCCCTCATCATGCCACTCATCTTCGAACGCATCCAGACCGAAGGCATTGCAGAGCTGTCTTACCTCGTCGGCGACGACGGTGATGGCGTGGCGGCCGTGTTTGATCCCACACCGGACGTGGAAAAATACGTCACGCTGGCGCGCGAGAAGAAGCTTTCGATCACCCACATCTTCGAGACGCACATTCACGCGGATCTGGTGAGCGGCTCGCGGGAACTGTGCGCCCGCCTCGGCTCGGCAAAAGTATATTGCAGCCATGAGGGCGGCGCGCGCTATGGTTTCGATCATGAAAAACTGAAGGCCGGCGACAAGTTTACCTTCGGCAAGACGATCGTCACGGTGCGGCACACGCCGGGGCACACGCCTGAGCATGTAAGCTACGAGCTAGCCGAAAAGGATCACGCCGAGACGCCATGGGGCGTGCTGACGGGCGATTCACTCTTCGTCAATTCAGCGGGCCGGCCCGATCTTCTTGGCTCGAGCGAGACGGAGGAGCTGACGAAGAAACTGTTTGAAACGCTCCGCGGGTATTTCCTCGCGCTGCCGGACAGCGTCGTGATCCATCCTGCGCACGCGCATGGCTCGCCGTGCGGCGCTGACATCGGGGACCGGCTCGAAAGCACGATCGGCTATGAACGGAAGTTCAATCCCTATCTCCAGATCACCGACTTTGAGAAGTTCAAGGAGCATGCACTCGGCAGCGCGCCGCCAGTGCCAAAATACTATCCGTTGATGAAGAAGCTGAACGCGAAAGGGCCGGAGGTGCTCGGCAATCTGCCGCACGTGCCCGGCCTGCCGGCGAAGACGTTCAACGAGGCGGTGGAGAAGAAGGTCGGAGTGCTGGTGGACACGCGACTGATGCTGGCGTTCGGCGGCGGCCACATCAAAGATGCGCTGAGCATCGGTGCCACGCCCATGCTTTCGATCTGGGCGGGCTGGTTACTCGATCCGGACAAGCCGATCCTGCTCGTGCTCGATAGCGACACGAAGGTGGACGAGGTGGTGAAGCTCTTCATCCGGACGGGCTACAACAAGTTCGCGGGCTATCTCGTCCACGGAATGACGGGCTGGGACAACGCCGGACTGCCACTGGAGGAAGTCGGACAGATGACCGTCCATGAAGTCAAGAATGCCGGCGCGGCATTGCAGATCGTCGATGTGCGGGCGCCCAGTGAGTGGAAGAGCGGCCATGTTCCCGGCGCGGTGCACATGTTTCTGCCGGAACTGCGCCAGAAGTCTGCCGCGCTGGACAAGCAAAGGCCCGTCGCGGTGTATTGCGACAGCGGCTACCGCGCGAGCATCGGCACGAGCATTCTCAAGCAGGAAGGTTTTGGCTGCGTCTGCAACGTGCCCGGAAGCTGGCAGGCGTGGAAGAAGGCGGGATTTCCCATAGAAGGAGAAAGCGAATGAAGAACCTACTGACGATCTTCCTGTTGCTGCTGCCGTCGCTGGCGAGCGCGGCTGATATTGGCGTGAATGCCACCGACTACGACGGTGCTGCGTGGTCGCCTTATCTCGTCGGCGCGGGCATCGGCGTGTTGTCGTGGCTGACGTTCTATTTCGCCGACAAACCCATCGGCGCGTCCTCATTCTACGCGATGGTCGCCGGCCTCATCGGCAAGCTCGTCGCGCGCAAGCACACGGAGTCGCTGAAGTATTATCAGACCAATCCCCCTGCGGTGAACTACGGTTTTATATTAGACATCTTGCATGAATAGCGATTGTGTTAATATCAGAAAAACAGCGACTTGGCCACCTCGTTGCGGCAGGCGCGCCGGTGATTGTAGAGAGACGCTGCCACCAGCATGACATGGTCGTGGAAACCCTCCTTGCG
>JANOAS010000223.1:0-1687 GCA_031411255.1 bacterium | reverse complement strand
ACTGCGGGCGTGGTCACTCTTGAAGTGGCTGATGTACACGTCCGACGACTCCTTGAAGAACGGATCGATCAACCACGTCCCCTGCGATGGCGAGCGCACCTGCGCGTGGAAACCCTGTGTGGTGAAGTCCAGCTGCACCGTGGCCGCCGGGTCATCCACCCCCTGCCCGCTGTAGGTTTTGATTTCAGGAAACTTCGCCGCCAGACCCGGCTCCATCATCGATGACTCCTCGATTTGGAAGCGCTGGATCGTCCCGTCAGGCATCGGCAGCGGCAGGAAAACCGGATCCGGCTGCAGCGTGACTGGACGTCCCGCAGAAATCGCCAGCGGCGCCTTGCCCAGCTGCGCCCGCATCTTCACCGGAGAGAGGGTGAAGAGGCGGATCTTTTCCGCCGGAAGGCTGGTAAACACCGGAGTCCCACCCGTGCCCGCCATCGCTGCCGGAGCGGAAACCCAGAGCCCTCCGGTGCCATTTTCCTCAGCCGGTTTTTCCTGGTCCGGCTGGGCAGCCGCCGCCTTTGGCTCCTGGGCCGGAATGGCGGAGGTGCCCGCACCAGCGGCCTTCTTATCCGGTGTGGCGGCACGTGGATCCGACGGGCCGGACCTCGTGAGGGCCAGCAGCAGGACTCCCGCCGCGATCACGGCGGCAAAGAGCGGGAATGATTTGTTGAGTTTCATGAGAGAAAGCAGGTTGGAATGCGGTTGGACTGTGGTTCACCCGACCCGGCCTCCGCAGGCAGAACAGGCGTCACTCAGTAATAATCGAAATCCCCGGCTGCGCATTACGCCGCACACCAAATTTTTTTCCGCCCCCCGCCACGTGCCGCCCCCGCACCGCGCGCTACGGGTTCAGAATCCGCAGCCGCAGGTAGCGCCCCGGACCGGCCAGCGTCTGCGCATCCACCACCTTGCACGTGCACGCGCCTCCGGCGACCACCTCCGTCACCGTCCCGGGTCCCGTCCACACCGTGGCCCCGTGCAGCAGCTGGGCCACAGGCGACCAGGTCTGAAGGTCGGGCGAACCCTCCACCAAATAGGTGACATCATTGGAAAGCCGGCGCGAAAAGGTGAGTGACATCCTGTTGTCCGGAGTGACCGCAGGCACGGGCATGCCCGCCAGACCGGCGATGGTCGGGTCCGTGCCCGTGGCGTACTCGACGATGGTGGAGACCCCGTCGAAATCCGTATCGGAGCCGTCCAGAGCCGCCGCACCGCCTGCGGGGAAGAAATAAGCCTTCCACTCCGCCAGCGTGGCGGGCGTGGCCACAGATGTCAGCGTGAGATCCGCAGAATTGTAGCTTTTCGCCATCCACAGCCCGGGTGTGGTGACGGCGGAAAAGCTCCCGGTTCGCGCGCCCCACGTCATTACCTTGAAGGTGTTTCCCACGACAGGTACGAACCCATTCACAGCCGTGACAGCCAGTCTCCCGCCCAGTGTGCAGGGCTGGCCAAAGTTGATTTGATCAAACTGTGGCGTGGCGGGATTCGTGCCGCCGATTCTCAGATTCAGGATGCCGGTGGCCGATTGGGTAAACTTCCAGCCCAGGGTAATGATGGACGCCGAACCACCAAGCACGACACTGCCCGTGTTGTTGAAGGTGGGAACGGTCGCGTAGTTTTGCAGGACTGCCCCATCGCGCGCGATAACCAGCGTCCCGGAGTTGTTGAAGGTCGCGTTGTCTCCATA
>JANOAS010000222.1:0-3495 GCA_031411255.1 bacterium | reverse complement strand
GGATTTTCACGACTGGGTTCCGAGCGGTCGGAGGGGCACTGTGGATTTTCACAACGGGGTTCCGACTGGTCGGAAGGGCACTGTGGATTTTCATGATGGGGTTCCGAGCGGTCGGAGGGGTACCTGGGATTTTCACTGGGCGGAAATGGTGAAAAGGTGGCCCATTTTAGAAAAACTAGGGCTTCTGCCAATACTGGAGGGGCGGGCTCGGAAAAAATAAACAATTTTTAAACAAGGGGGCCGGTGGGGTGTCGCAAGAATTTGACCCTCTCCGCCCATGATGCCGCCCGGTGGGCGGGGGGGGACATTCCATCGCCTGGAGCGGCTTGTTGTTTGTCGAAACCCAACACTCTTATGATGCGCTTGACCCGGTATTTTCAAAATCTGTTCGCGGCCCCCGAGTTCAGTCTCGCGGAAAAGCTGGCTTTTTCCCAGGACCACCTGCAGCGGGTGATCGCGAATCCGGCCGGGGGACTGTTCACCCCGCTGATTGCGCCGACTTCGGCGAAGATTGCCACGGTGGTGGACTGCTCGGGGGATGAGCAGACGAAGGCGCTGGCGCGGCAGTCGGCGGTGCTGCTGAAGAACACGTTCCGGGAGACGCTGACGGTGACGCTGGGGCGCATCCATGGGGCGCTGGAAAGTGAGTACGCGCCCAGCCAGGCGGAGATCATTTCCTGCGGGCTGCACGACCGGAGGTCGTTTGGCGACTGCGCGGACAATGCGCTGGAGGCGAAGCTGGATGCGCTGGTCGGCGGCCTCACGACGCTGGGGGCGCCGGTGGCCACGCAGCTGACGCGGGCCACGGACGCGCTGAACGCCTGGAAGGCGCTTTACGCGGCGGCGCTGGGGGCGAAGGGCGCGGTGAGCGCCCCGGCGGACCAGAAGAAGGCGGCCATCGCGGCGCTGGAGGACCAGCTGCATTACAATCTGCACACCATCGCCCGGGAATACCCGCGCCACGAGGCAAAGGCGGATCTGTATTTCCAGCAGCACCTGCTGGAGGACCACCCGGTGACGCCGCCGGTGACGCCGCCGGCGGAGGCTCCCCCGACTTTCACCGCGACGCCGGGGGACGCGGGGAGCAAGCAGATCACTTTTACCGGAAGCTATCCGGCCGGGGCGACGACGCTGGCGCTTTACCAGGAGGCCTTCCCAGGAGCGACGCCGGAGCTGGTGAGCCGGGTGGACGCGCCGGTGACGGAGATGGTGATCACCTTTGACAGTGCGACGTCCGGAGAGGTCTACGGCTTCACCCTGCGCGGCGGCAATGACGGCGGCGACGGCCCGGCGGCGGGGCCGATTTCCCAGGAGATCCCGTGAGGGGGCGGGGGGCGGGAGGACAGGGAGGTCGGTGGTTTTTCCAAGGCTCCGACCTTCCAATCCTCTAATTCTCTAATTCTCTAATTCTCTAACCCCTCTAATCCTGCATACTCAGTCGTAGAGGAAGAAGTTGTGCCGTCGGAGGTCGAAGGCGGCTTCTTCGGGGAACCAGGCTTTGGGGAGGTCGGGCCAGGGTTTACCTGTTTCGAGGTGGAGGCGCTCGCGGGGGGAGCCGAAGAGGAGGTCGATGGCGATGGGGGTGGTGACGAACTCGTAGACTTCGGTGCGCCACTTGAATTTGTCTCCGGACATTTCCCGCAGGGCGGCGAGGAGGGCGAGGCTGGTGCGGACGGGGCGGAAGGCGGCGCGGTCGGTGATGTGGAGCTGGACGCCGCCGCAGTCGACGCCGGCGTGTTTCTGAAAGGTGGGGCGGAACCAGACGGGGCGGAAGGTGACTCCGGGGTGCTTTTCGCCGGCGAGTCTCTGGACGAGGCGGGTGGCGTCGATCCACGGGGCGCCGCAGATTTCAAAGGGGCGGGTGGTGCCGCGCCCCTCGCTGAGGTTGGTGCCCTCGATGAGGCACTGTCCGGGGTAGACGAGGGCGGTGTCGAGGGTGGGCATGTTGGGCGAGGGGAGGACCCAGGGGAGGCCGGTGGCGTCGAAGAGCATGTCGCGCTGCCAGCCCTCGCAGGGGATGACGGTGAGGGGGGCGTCGTCGAAGCCCAGCTCGTTCTGGTAGAGCATGGCCAGCTCGCCGATGGTGAGGCCGTGGCGGATGGCGATGTCGTGGCAGCCGACGAAGCTCTCGTGGCCTTTGGTCAGGGCGGGTCCCTCGACGGCGAGGCCGCCGAGGGGATTGGGCCGGTCGAGGATGATGACCTGAATCCCGCGCGGGAGGGCGGCCTGGAGGCAGTAGCGCATGGTGGCCTGAAAGGTGTAGTAGCGGCTGCCGATGTCCTGGAGGTCGATGACGAGGGCGTCGAGGTCGCGCAGCTGGTCTGCGGTGGGGTGCAGGCTGGCCTCGGTGTTTCCATAGAGGCTTTCCACGCGGAGGCCGGCGTGGCGGTTTGACTCGCCCGGGTGGACGGAAATGAGGTCCTGGGCCTGGCCGAGGAGGCCGTGCTCGGGGCCAAAGATGGCGGCGAGCTTGAACCGGGTGGAGGCGCCGAGCAGCTCGATGGCGTGGCGCAGCTGGCTGTCGACGGCGGCGGGGTGGGTGACGAGCCCGACGCGCAGGCCGGCCAGGGGGGCGAAGTCCTGGGCGACGAGGAGATCCAGACCGGTTTTGAGTCTTAGCATGGGAAAGGGTGGGGTGGGAGAGGGTGAAGGTGGGAACGGGGGAAATGCTGGGTGGGATGGGGGCGGTTGGCAAGGGCGGGGGTGGGCCAGGCGGCGGCCTCACCTTTCCCCGTCCAGCGGCTCGGGGCACATGTCGCGGCGCTGGCACTTGCCGCAGGGCTGGCCGAGCCAGAGGCCGTCGATCTCGTTCATGAGGCGGTCGATGATTTCCGCATCGTCGGTCAGGATGCCGGCCTCGAAGTTTCTCCGGTGCTGGCTTTTTGCCCCGATACCGGCACCGGTGAGGTTGGCGGAACCGAGGTAGGCGAGGCGTCCGTCGATGATGAAGACCTTCATGTGGAGGCGCGGGCAGAGGGCGCGCTCGAAGAGGTCGCTCTCCAGGAGGGCGGGGTGGCGGTCGAAATCTGCGCGGAAGCGGGGGCCGGGCTCCTTCGCATGGAGGAGGCGGACGGCCACGCCGTCCTTCACAAGGTCGGCCAGGACGGCGACGAAGGGGCGGAATTTGGCACCCTTGCGCTTCCCGGCCACGTGGAGGTCCTTCAGGTCGGCGGTGGCCATCCAGAGGAATTTCTCCGCCTTTGGCACTTCGACGGCCAGGAGGCGGGAGTAGTGCTCTTCATTTAAAATGAGTTCAGTGGCCATGGGTGCTGCGGGAGGGGGGAAAGGGGAGGTTGCGGCGCGGCACCCTCGCCGGGGATTGCGAAAAGGGGAAATGCCGGGTTCGGATTTTTATCACTTGGGATTTGCAACCGGCGGGCATCCCGCCAAGTCTGCGGCATGTCACCGCAGAAACTGCTCATCACTGGCTGCCACGGGCGCATGGGCCGCGCCCTCATCGAGTGCGCCGGTCAGGACCCCGAAGTCACCCTCGCC
>JANOAS010000221.1:0-35130 GCA_031411255.1 bacterium | reverse complement strand
CGCAAGGAGGGTTTCCACGACCATGTCATGCTGGTGGCAGCGTCTCTCTACAATCACCGGCGCGCCTGCCGCAACGAGGTGGCCAAGTCGCTGTTTTTCTGATATTAACACAATCGCTATTCATGCAAGATGTCTATTGATCGGGGCCGAGAACAGCTACCCACCGGAAGGTGACGTGAACTCCAACTATGTGACCTGGGTGCCGTCCCGCATCCGGCCCTCCTCCTCGGTTTCGCACACGGACATCTTCGGCACCACTTACTACACGGTGGGCGGAGGGGTGAATCCCGCCTATGTAGCCACTCTCGGAGGCATGGGCCAGACCGGCCAGCCGCAGACCACCGCGGTGCCTGTCGGAAAGATCACAATGACGGACCTGGTGTTGGACGAGAGTCACACCGCGCTGAACTCAGCCACCGGGTTCTTGGAACTGAAGTATGTGTTCGACATGGAAATCACCGCACCGGGTGGCAGCGCACCGGCTCTGACGCTCAGCAGCACGACGCTTGCCTATTATGTAAGCTACCCTGCCTTCTCCCGGAAGGGCTACCGCTACGGGAACAACCGCGACCTCGCACAGGATGCGTCTGAGGGCGACCAGCCAGAGTTCCGCTCCCCCCCTCGATTTCTGGGACGGATCGCGGCGGAGCCCCTGAACAATCTCGGCGATTCGACTTGGGGCCTCTCCAGCTACTCCGGTTGGACGGTGCATAACATGTTCCTCGACCGCTGGCAGCGGCAGATGAAGGATGTAGACAAGCTATATGACCAAGCTCTTGGTGTCATTGAGGGCTCCCGATTTGTGGGCTCAAGCAGCGTCACGAACACGCTCTTTTGGCATGGAACGAAAAGATCAGCAGACTACGTCACAGGCTTGGGCACCAATTCAATGGCCATGCGAGAGGCTGACGAGCGGCAACTGGTGGGGCGCACGGCAAGCGTTCGCATGTCCTTCTGGGGACTCCTCGACACCACCCATCCAGCCTTTGGCAGCGCGTACCCCACCATCACGGTCGCCATCGCGCCGCCTTCCGCAGTGGCCGAGGACTCCACCACCGGCACACTGGTCTACACGCTGACGCGGACCGGTTCCACCTCCTACGAGCTGCCCGTGAATTTCACCATGACCGGCACGGCGACGCCCGGAAACGACTACAACCCAATCAGCGGCCCGGATACTTTTGGCGGGGGCATTGGAACCATTACCATTCCCCGGGGAGCTTCCACTGTGCAGCTCGTGCTGCATCCGACATCAGACATGGTTGTCGAAGCCAATGAAAGCGCCATCTTGCGGATTGACTCCGGGCCGTACTACACCATCGGCACACCGTCTGAGGCGACCGGGACCATCACCAACGACGACGTGGTGACCGCGCCTGAGATCGCCCTCAGCGGCAACGGCCAGAACATACCGAATGGCAAAGCCACGCCGACAGCGGCGGACCACACCGAATTTGGCAGCACCGCTGTGGCCGGCGGCACCGTGGTCCGCACGTTCACGATCAGCAATAGCGGAACAGCCGTACTGAACCTCACGGGCACACCGAGGGTGGGTCTCGGCGGCAGCACAGCCTTCACCGTGACCTCACAACCTGCGGCGACCATGGTGGCGGCCAATGGCGGCACGCTCAGCTTTCAGGTTACTTATGATCCGGCCGCGGCAGGGTTGCACACGGCCACGGTGAGCATCGCCAGCAATGATGGGGATGAGAACCCTTTCACCTTCACTATTCAGGGCACGGGAACCGCTCCCTCGCCCGAAATTGCGCTCAGCGGCAACGGCCAGAACATACCCAACGGCAAAGCCACGCCGACAGCGGCGGACCACACCGACTTTGGAAGCACCAACGTGGCCGGGGGCACCATGGTGCGCACGTTCACGATTAGCAATACCGGAACAGCGGTCCTGAACCTGACGGGCAGCCCTCGTGTAGCGGTCAGCGGCACGCATGCCGCAGACTTCACAGTCACTGTCCAGGCGGCGCCCACGGTGGCTGCCGGATCCGGGAACACTACCTTCAACGTCGTTTTTAATCCCGGTGGGCTCGGCCCCCGAACCGCGACCCTTAGTATTGCCACTAACGATGCTGATGAGAATCCGTTCACCTTCGCGATTCGAGGCGTAGGGACAAGTTTTTACATTACGGAGGCTGCAAGCGGGGTTTTGGGCGATGGCCAAGGGTCGCTATCGTTTGGAAACGCCGCAGTTGGTTCCGGGAGCTCACGGACATTCGTTGTTTACAACGACGGAAGCGCAGCGGTACAATTTGGCACAACGGTGACGAAGGATGGGGCCAATCCAGCTGATTTCACCGTAGCCCTACTGCCAGCCCCCCCGCTTTACCCTCCGGCTGTACCTCCAGGTCCGTCCATCTGGCAATTTGCGTTGATCTTTCAACCCACGGCTGTTGGTGCCCGCGCGTGCAATCTTCATATTTTCAGCAGCGAATCAAACACAGATTCATTCGACATCAACCTGACTGGCACAGGCCTGGCCGCGCCAGACATCGGGCTCAGCGGCAACGGCCAGAACATCCCAAATGGCAAGGCCACACCGGGCGCGGCGGACCACACTGACTTTGGCAGCACCGCCGTAGCAGGGGGCACCGTCGCGCGCACATTCACGATCAGCAACAGCGGAACAGCCGTGCTGAACCTCACGGGCACACCGAGGGTCAGCCTTAGCGGCAGCAGCGCCTTCATCGTAACCGCGCAGCCTGCGGCGGCGACGGTAGCGGCCGGCGGCGGCACGCTCAGCTTCCAGGTCACCTATGACCCGGCTGCGGCAGGGGCATCCTCGGCCACGGTGAGCATTGCCAGCAATGACGCGGATGAGAATCCATTTACATTTTCCATCTCTGGCGAGGCCACGGAATCGCCGCCGCTCCTCGTCGCCCAGCAGGCCTACTTAAAGGCCAGCAATACGGGGGCGTCCGACACTTTCGGCACATCCGTGGCTGTAAGCGGCACTACCGTGGTAGTGGGGGCTCCCTCAGAGTCCGGCAGCACGACAGGAGTCAACAACACGCCCAATGAAAACGCGAGCGGTGCCGGCGCGGTGTACGTGTTTGTACGAGACGTCGCGGGGAACTGGAGTCAGCAAGCCTACCTGAAAGCTGGTAATACGGGAGCGGGTGACCGTTTTGGCTCCTCGGTGGCGATTAGTGGGGACACGGTTGTAGTCGGGGCAGACGGGGAGGACAGCAGCACTACGGGGGTCAATAGCACGCCCAACGAAAGCGCGGCGAATGCCGGGGCGGCGTATGTGTTTGTACGCAGTGGCGGCAGCTGGAGCCAGCAGGCGTACCTGAAGGCCAGCAATGCGGGGGAGAACCACAATTTCGGCACTGCGGTAGCGGTGAGCGGCGATACGGTGGTGGTCGGAGCAACCGGCGAATCAAGCTTCACTACGGGTGTCAACAGCACGCCCGTCGAGGGTAGCAGTAATTCCGGAGCAGCGTATGTGTTTCTACGCAGCGGTGGCACCTGGAACCAGCAGGCGTATCTAAAGGCCAGCAACACGGGATCGAGTGCGCAGTTCGGCCTGTCGGTTGCAGCCAGCGGAGACACTGTGGTGATCGGGGCCTACGGCGAGTCCAGCAGCACGACTGGGGTCAACAGCACGCCGGACGAGACCGCGTTCTTCGCCGGAGCGGCGTATGTTTTTGTGCGAAGCGGCAGTTCATGGAGCCAGCAGGCGTATCTGAAGGCAAGTAACACGGAGGCAGGTGACGGTTTTGGCTTCTCGGTGGCGATCAGCGGAGACACGGCGGTGATCGGGGCTTTGGGCGAAGACGGTGGCACCACGGGGGTCAACAGCACGCCCAACGAAGGAGCGGCCAATGCCGGAGCAGCGTATGTGTTTGTCCGCACCGGTGGTACGTGGAGCCAGCGTGCGTATCTGAAGGCCGGCAACGCGGGGGAGGAAGACAAATTCGGCTCCTCGGTGACAATCAGCGGGGACGCGGTGGTGGTCGGGGCCTACGGGGAGTCCAGCAGTACGACGGGGGGCAACAGTACTCCCAACGAAAACGCCAGCTATGCCGGAGCGGCGTATGTGTTTGTGCGGAACGGAGGCACATGGGGCCAGTTGGCGTATCTGAAGGCGGGCAACACGGGAGCCTATGACTATTTTGGCCGCTCGCTGGCAGTGAGCGGTGATACGCTGGTGATTGGGGCATATGGGGAGTCCAGCAGCACAATGGGGGTCAACAGCACACCCAATGAGAACGCGAGTTTCGCTGGAGCAGCGTATGTGTTTACCGGCGTCGGCAGCAAGCCACCTTCCGATTCCATGGATGGGCTTCCCGATTCCGCTGGCTACCTGCTGCTGAATGCCGCCGGAGGAATGAAACTGTATGCGGCAGTGAGGGGGAATCGCCTTTACGTCGCCACCGACAGCCCTGGCAGCAACGGAGCCGGCAGCTACGACACGCATGTGCTGATCAGCGATGCTCTGCTTTCGGCCAACACAACGGGCAAGTACTGGGCCAAGTCCGGACTCATGGCGGTGTCCAATACCAAGCCCCTGCTCGGCGGAGAGAGCATCAACGACTATGCTGGATGGGCCAACGCAGGAGCTTCCGCAGTAGCGACGAAAAGCAGCCTGCTGACCGGCGTGATGGAAGGCAGTCTTGATCTGGTGGAAGCCTTCGGATCGCTTCCAAGCGTCATCTATCTGGCAGCGGCAGCCCATGCCACAGCGGACGCCGGGAGCATGCTGCGCCAGGCACCAGCAGGTAACGGCGACCAGAACCTTGACCGGGCGGAGTTCCTCTCAGTGCCCCTTGAAGCCCTCGTGGTCCGCAATGCTAATGGGGTGCTGGATCGTTTGGATCCCGACAAGGGTTTCCGTGCAACTGCAACGCCCATGGGACCGGCAACACTCCTTCTCTCGTGGCCCGTTGTACCGGGGCTACGCTACCAGCCGGAATGGAGTTCCAACCTCACCACATGGCTGCCCCTCGGGGCCGTAGTGCCGGCGGCAAGTGGCGACAATACACGCAGTGTGAATGATACTGCGGCGACCGGATTGAAGCGATTTTACCGCGTCCGGCAAGTCCCTTAGTCTTTTTCTGTTTCGATCGCGCAATTTGGCAGGAAGTATCGCCATCGGAGCCTCTGCCTACCGTGGGCTTGCTCGGGCTTGCTTCCGGCTTGAGCATGCCCTTCCAAACCCCATGAAAACACCCCGCCTCCTCTTTCTCCTTCTCCTCGCCAGCCTAATCGCCGCGCCGCTTCGTGCTGAAAATCAGCCCACAGCGGCTGGGGCACTT
Organism: bacterium; assembly: GCA_031411255.1. Lineage (GTDB taxonomy): Bacteria > Verrucomicrobiota > Verrucomicrobiia > Verrucomicrobiales > V1-33 > JANOAS01. Next base: position 29,854 of record JANOAS010000221.1, on the reverse strand, counting down.
CAGCCGTTTGTCGACAGGCACGAACTCGCCGGTGCTGTGGCGCTGGTGGTGGACCGGGACAAGGTGCTGGCCGTCGAGACGGCGGGGTTCGAGGACATCGGCGCGGGAAAGGCGATGCGGCCGGATGCGCTGTTCTGGATCGCCTCGCAGTCGAAGCCGATGACGGCCACGGCGGTCATGATGCTGGTGGACGAGGGGAAGATCGCGCTGGACGACCCGGTGGAGAAACACCTGCAGGAATTTCGCGGCCAGATGCTTCAGGTGGAGAAGGACGCCGACCACACCCTGCTGCGCAAACCGGGGCACCCGATCACCATCCGCGAGGTGCTCAGCCACATGAGCGGGCTGCCCTTCAAGTCCGCCCTCGAGACGCCCACGCTCGACAGCCTGCCGCTGGCCGCAGCGGTCCGCAGCCACGCCATGACGCCACTCGTCACCGAGCCCGGCACCCACTACGCCTATGCCAACGCTGGCATCAATACCGCGGCCCGCATTCTGGAGGTGGTCAGCAAAATGAAGTACGAAGACTTCATGCGCACGCGCCTTTTTGAGCCGCTCGGCATGAAGGACACGACCTTTTGGCCAACGGAGGAGCAGGCGGCCCGCGTGGCGAAATCCTACCGGCCCAACGAGGCGAAGACGAACCTCAAGGAAACCACCGTGGACCAGCTGATCTACCCGCTGACGGACACGACCCACCGCTTCCCCATGCCCGCCGGCGGCCTGTTTTCCACCGCCCAGGACACGGGCGTATTCTGCCGCATGATGCTCCGCGGTGGCGAGCTGGACGGCCGGCGCTACCTGAGCGAGGCAGCGTTCAAGGAACTCACCAAACGCCAGACGCCCGGCAGCGTGAAGGAAAGCTACGGCCTCGGATTCGCCATTGGAGGAGACTACTTCGGACACGGCGGCGCCTACTCCACGAACATGGAAATCCGCCCCGCCCAAGGCCTGGCCCTCGTCTGGATGGTCCAGCACGCCGGATTTCCCGGAGACGGGGGAAAGGCGCAGGGCGTCTTTAAAGACTGGGCGCTGGCGAGGTTTGGAAAATGAACTGGGCGGGTTGGTTTCCTCTGGCTCGAACGGGCTTTCCGGGCGTAAGACCCGGCGGAACCTCGGTACCGAAGCGCGGCTCGGTCCCACCGGACCGCCTTCAGCCTCGGCAGAGGCGGCAGATAACAGCCCACAGCTTCAGCTGTGGGCAGGTCAAAAAATCAGGCCAGTCCCGGCAGGGACGAAAGAGGCCAGCCCGTCACACAGCCGGGAGCGGCGGCCTGGAATGATCACTGCTTTCGTCCCTGCCGGGACTTCCGCTCTCCACAAACCGAACCCCACAGCTGAAGCTGTGGTCTGGTTCCTGCCGCCTCTCCCGAGGCTTGGAGTGAGCTGGAGCATTCGTCGCAACGCGAGGCTCTGGATTTCAGTCCGTCCAAGTCCGCAGTTCCCCGCCCCACGTCATGGGCGACATCTCACCGGTCTGAGATTTTTCATTCGCCCGCTTTAGCAGGACTTCCCACCGCCCTGGCGGCCGCCGCCTGAAACGCCCGGCGCACCTCGCTCGCGTCGCTGTTGGGGAAATTTGAGCGCTGGACCATCAGGACATACGCCACACCTTTCACTGGATCACACCAGGCCTGTGTGCCCCAGGCGCCGCCGTGGCCGAAAGTGCCTCGCGACAGGGCCTCGGCCACGCCCTCGTGCGGCTTCTTGAGCACGCAGGTGCCGATCCCCCATCCGTAGTTCGCGCCCCGCTGGCCGAAGGTGTCGTTCTGGAAAAAGCCGGTCGGCAGGTCCCCGGTTTGCGGAGTGGTGAGGCACTTCATCGCTTCCGCGCTCAGGTAGCGCCTGCCATCATAGGATCCACCGCCGAGCAGCATCTGGCAGAAGCGGGCGTAGTCCGGTGCAGTGGAAAACAGCCCGCCATTTCCCTGTGGCGGGCGGTCGTGGGAACCAAAGTCCGCACGCGGCGGCACGGGCTCCAGTGCACCGGTGTCCTTGTTCCTCGCATACGCCGTCACCAGCCGCGACTGCTGCGCCTTCGCCGGGTAAAAGGTCGTGTCCTTCATCCCGAGCGGATCGAAGAGTCGCTTCTGCAGAAAGGCATCGAACGTCATCCCGCTCACCACCTCCACCACTCGCGCTGCGGCGTTGATCCCGCTCTGCGTGTAGCTCCACCTGGCTCCCGGCTCATACTGCATTGGCGCAGCCAGCCAGATGGGCACCAGTTCCGCCAGCGTCTTCGCCTCCTTCGCCGCCGGGCCCGACGCCTCGCCGAGCCCGGACATGTGGGTCAGGCACTGCGCGAGCGTCAGGTTCGCCGGCTTGCCCGACGGCGTCTTCAGCGAGGCAAATTCGGGCAGGTATTTCGCCACCGGGTCCGCCACGTTCAGCTTTCCCTCGTCCTGCAGCATCAGCACCGCCGTGCCGGTGATGGGCTTCGTCATCGAGGCAATCCAGAACACCGTGTCCGGCGTCATCGCCTTCTTTCCCGCCACGTCCGCCATGCCGTGCGTCTCCAGGTGCAGCACCCTGTCCTTCGTCACGACGACAGTCACCGCACCGGCGATTTCATTTTTTGCCATCATGCCCTCCATGGCCGTGCCGATCCCCGGCAGAACCGGATCCGCAGCAAAAACGGTGCGTGTAAAACAGAGGGCCGCAGCAGCGGCGAGGCGGAGCGTGAGTCGGGTGGTTTTCATGACGGCGGAAGTGTCCGCCAGCTCCCCCACCCTCGTCACGCTTTTTCTTCACCTCCCGGCAGTGCGCCAGAAAGCCGTCCCATCCTCACTTCCGCAGCCCCTGCCCAATGAACTCGACCAGTGCTGCGGTGGCGGGATTTCCCGGCAGGCCGAGGTCCTCGTTGAGCTTGCTGTGTTTTGTATCCGGCGCGGCGAAGAGCTTCACGGGCACCTCCGCATCCTTCAGCACCGTGGCCAGACGCTGGGCCTGCATGGTCGTGTCCGGGTGGTCCGCCACGTGCAGGATGAGGAAAGGCGGGATGCCCTTGCCCTTCGCGATGTGGTTGACGGCGGAGAAATCCTTGTGGTTCTCGGGCGTGTTGCCGAATTTCAGCCGGTGCCCCCATTTCGGTGGAGGAAATCCATGCACCCTGAGCCGCGTTTCGGCCGTCTCGATCATGGCCGGGATGTCATAAGTGTCTCCATCCACCGGCACACAACCGGTGATCCGGTCGAGGGAGACGCCCTCCTCCTTCAGGTAGCGCTCATCCGTGCACAGGATGGCCGCCAGCTGAGCCCCGGCAGAATGCCCGCCCACCAGCACGCGCGCCGGATTTCCCCCGTATTCCGCGACGTGCTTCTGCACCCAGCCAAACGACTTCGCCACGTCGCGAATGAGCACGCCCATTTCCACGTCGGGCAGCAGCCGGTAGTTCATGGCGACAAAGACAAAACCCTGGTCCATGAACCACTGCGGCTTGAGCTGCACCTCCGTCTTGTCCCCCGTCTGCCAGCCCCCGCCGTGAATCCAAAACATCACAGGCAGGTCCTTCGCCTTGGGCGGGGCGTAGACGTCCAGCACCTGCCTGGCGTGGCCGTTCTCCACGTAGGGGACGTTGCTCTTCGTCGGCGTGGCGGTCACCGGTTTTGCGGCCGCCGTCTCCGCCCGCACGGGGGAAAGCAGCGCGGTGGCGATGAGGAGTGATGTGAGGAGTTTCATGGATGGAGTTGCGGTCGCTTGATTCCCTGCCTGCACCTGGCGTAGCATCCGGTCGCCTGTCTGGTTTCCGGCTGGCCCAATCTGATGAAAACGCTCAAGCCCGCAACCCAGCTCTGGTTTCCCATGTCTCCAGTTGCCATGCCGTTTTTGCGGGTTCTTGGCATCACCGTCACTCTTCTCTGGTTCTACCTCGGGCTCACCCGCGGCCGCTGGTCCGTCCCCGTCCTGCTTCTGGTGTGGCTCTTCTTTGTCCGGCCGCAGCCCCGGCCCCGCACCGCCCTTTACTTCGCGGGAATCGTACTGCATTGGCTGCTGCTCGCCCTCATCCTGCTATTCGGCGCCACGGCTTTTCGCTCCATGGTCAAGGAAACATCCCCTCCAGCCATCAGGCGACTGATCCCCTGACTCAGCTGCCGCGGCCCGCCGGACGCGATTGTCGCCGGCCGGAGTCCGGCCCGTCCCTGGTTGACGCCCCGCGGGAAACGCGGCACCCTTCCCAGCATGGATCTCACCGCAGCCTGTGAACTCTGCCTTTCCCTCCCGCACGTGGAGGAGACCACGCCCTTTGGCCCGGATGTTCTGGTGTTCAAGGTGGCGGAAAAACTCTTTGCCCTCACTGACCCGGAGGCCTTCCCCCCGCGCATGAATCTCAAGTGCGATCCCGACCGCGCCATCGCCCTGCGCGAGGAGTACGAGGGCATCACGCCCGGATTCCACATGAACAAGCGCCACTGGAACACCGTCCTCCTCGACGGCTCCGTGCCGTCCGCGCTTGTCCGGCAGCTCATCCGGTATTCCTACGACCTCGTCGTGGCCGGGCTGCCCGCCTCGAAGCGGCGGGAGCTGGGTCTGTAAGACTGGCCGGCCGCAAACACGAACAAATTTCACTTGAGATGCAGCAGGCCTGCGGGAAACGGTGGGCCGGCTGAATTGCCGTCAGCAGCACACCACTCCGCATGAACAACGATTCCTCCACTCCCCGCCTCGGGCCCCTGGCCTCGCTCATCTTCAGCTCCCGCTGGCTGCAGCTTCCGCTCTACCTTGGCTTGATTGTGGCCCAGGGCGTCTACGTCATCCTCTTTTTGAAGGAACTGTGGCACCTCATCGCCGGTGCCACCAGCCTGACCGAGCAGGCGATGATGCTCATTGTTCTCGGCCTCATCGACGTGGTCATGATTTCGAACCTGCTCATGATGGTCATCGTCGGCGGGTATGAGACCTTTGTCTCCCGCCTCGGTCTGCAGAACCACCCGGACCAGCCCGAGTGGCTGAACCACGTGAACGCCTCCGTATTGAAGGTCAAGCTCGCCATGGCCATCATCGGCATCAGTTCGGTTCACTTGCTGAAAACGTTCATCGCCGCAGGAAACCTTGGCCTGCCCGCCGCCGCAGCCCGCGTCTCGAGCGAGACCAGCACCGTCGTCACCGCCGTCTCCGCCGAAGGCGTGATGTGGCAGACCATCATCCACGGCGTCTTCCTGCTTTCGGCTCTGGCCATCGCCTGGACGGACCGGATCATGCACGGCCCTGCTCAGGCAAAGGGCGGACCGCACTGAGCCATCCTCCGGAAGGAAAACCCCGGCGTGCAGGCCCACTATTGCCGCACGCCGGGGCTGGATGGCCGCGCCGGACAAACGGGTCCAGTGCGGAAGGGATTGGGCCGCTTCAGCGTTTCACGATGCGGTAGCGGTAGTAGGCGCGCCGGCTGGCGAAGGTGTCGCGCACCTCACCTCCGACGAGGGTGACGCCGCTGGCGAAGACGGGAGCCGCTGCGTTCACCCAGCTGCCCACGGCGGTCCAGGTGCTGGTGGACATGGTGGTGCTCCGGTCGAGGTAGACATCCACATCCGCCGGGATGGCCGGAGGGGCGGTGAGCCGGCCCTTGCCAGCCGTGGTGATCCTCGTGGCTCCGAAGAGGTAGGATGCTCCATTGAGGATTCCGTCGCCATTCCAGTCGCCGGCAAAGGTCGCGTCCTTCCCGGCGGGGATGTTCGTCGCGGCCCACTGCGCGTAACCAGTGGGCGGCGGCGATGACTGGACGGCCAGCTGGCCTATGTAGCCGTGGTTCATGATTTCCTGCGCAGCGGGGACCTGGGAAATGCCAACCACGCCGCCCAGGCTCGTCGCGCTCATCGTATAGACGCCGCCTGCGGCGCTCCGGCCTCCGGAGTCCAGCGTGTCCGTGACGATGCTGTACGTCCCTCCCACCCGCGGGCCCGCCTGCGCGGCTGCTGCGAGGACCAGAAGTAGCGCAAAGGATTTCATGGGCGTGCCTTGATGAGCTGTTCGAGCGCGTCGAGCCGGCGCTTGAGCGCATTGATGTCGTCATCCTTCGCCTTCAGCTTTGCCTGAAGTTCGTTCACGGCCGCCACGGTGGTGATCATTGCAGGGTAGGTGTCCACCTGGAGGATTTCACCATTCCCGTCGGGCAGCCGGTCGCCGCTTCCCTTGACTGCGTCGGGAAACACCTCGCGGAATTCTTGGGCGATCACGTTGTAGTAGGGCACGTCCGGGATGCCGGGGTGTGCGGCGAGGTACTCCGGTGTGTAGCGGAACGTCACCGGCCTGACGCGGCTCAGTGTTTCCAGGGCTCCGGCCACGGGCGTGATGCCCGTCTTGATGCGGCGGTCGGAGTTGGCGGCCCAGTTGCCGGCGGTCGACTTGCTGGCACCGCCCTCGACCTCCAGTGCATTGGCGGCGGCAGTGCGCCCGATGCCGATGCGGCCGAGAAAGACGTTGTCCGCATCCAGCCGGGCCAGCGGGGCGGGCACGATGCTGGCACGCAGGGCGAGTGTGTGGTCACCCTGGGCGGAGACGGCGATGACGCTGGTCAGGTTCACGGGGATGACGGTCTCGCCGTGCGGGCTGTCCCCCCAGGCGACGACGGTGCCGTCGCTTTTGACCGCCACGCTGTGGGCGTAGCCACCGTCGAGGGAGACGACACCCGTGAGCCCCGCAGGGACCGTGGTCTGGCCGCCGAGGTTCCACCCCCACGCGACCACGGTGCCGTCAGTCTTCAGCGCCAGGCTGTGAAAGGCGCCGGCGGCGATGGCCTTCACGCCGGTCTGCGCCAGGACGGGAACGGTGGTCTGCAGGGCATCGTTGCGCCCCCAGGCAACGACCACGCCGGCGCTGGTGAGCGCCAGGCAGTGGTCATTCCCCGCGGCTACTGCGGTCACGCCGGTTGCGGTGCCGGGCACGGTTCTTTGGTTGAATGAATTGTCACCCCAAACGACCACGGTGCCGTCACTTTTCCTGGCGATGCTGTGGCGCGCGCCTGCGGCCACCTGGGTCACGCCGGTGGCCGTGCCAGGCACAGTGGTCTGGCCGGCATCATTGAGGCCCCATGCAGCCACGGTGCCGTCGCTTTTCACCGCGAGGCTGTGGGAGGAGCCGGCGGCGATCCACGTCGTGCCGGTGAGCGCGGGCACGGGCAGGGTGGTCTGGCCGCTGGTGTTGTCGCCCCAGGCGGCCAGCGTGCCGTCACTGCGCCGGGCCAGGCTGTGGCCCGCACCAGCGGCCACCTGCACGACGTTGACCAGGGTGGCGGGCACAGTGGCCTGGCCCTGCGGGTTGTCGCCCCAGCCGACGACCCACGGCGCCGGGGAGGCATAGACGGCGGAGATGGGAACGCTGGCAGCATTCATGGCGTAGCCTGCCGCAGCCACCCTCTGGTCCGGTACCATCTGCTGAAATCCGGCCACGCCGTTGTTGAACCACACCCGCAGCCTCACGTCGGCATTGGCAAACAGGCTGGCCGGCACGGCCGTCATGTTGGGCAGCGAGGTGTCCCCGAGCAGCACGGCGTAGAGCCCTTTTGTCACCGCGAGCGCCACTGCGGCGGTCGGCTGGCTGCCGGCGGTGCTGGTTCCGTCGTTGCTCCAGTACGTGGTGGTGCCGGTGGTGCTGACCAGGGCAAACTTGAACTGGCCCGTGCCGTCAAAGTTCACCCCTGAGACCGCGACGAGCCCCTGGTAGTTGAGCAGCGGTGGCGCCTGGGCACGCAGCGCAGGGGCGAGGAGGGAGCAGAGGAAAAGAAGTGCGAGAGGTTTCATTGTGGTGGTGCGTCTGGTGGTGGTGTCTGCGGCAGGCGGCCGGGCGCCCCGGGCGGTGGCGAGGCGGCCACGGGCGCGGGTGCCCCCGGCGTGAACCCCGCGCCGGAGTCCGTGGCGTAGAACGTGCGGCCGTCCCGGCTGAAAAGGAAGACGAGGCTGCCCCCGGGCCCGCCCTTTTCGATTTCATACTCATTCAAGTCCCCCGGAAACCAGGCAGGGGCGCCTTTCACGACGGCAGTGGTGGCGGGCCGGGTGGAGAATGGGTGGCGCTCCCTCAGCCAGGTCTTCAGGGCAGCGCCGGGCTCGACAGCCAGAAACCACTGCCAGTGGGCCGGGCCGTTCGCGCTGTCCGTCGTCCACTCACGGCGCTCCGCGTGCAGGATTTTGTCCTCCGGAGACGGGCGACGCCAGAGCGCGCGCTTGAAGACCTCCTCCGGAGGCATGTTCATGACCAGTGTGCCTTCGTGCAGCGAGGAGGGATCCACCGGCGGGACCGCCGGCGACCTGAAGCTCACATACATGGCTGCGGTGGCCAGGCCAACCGCAGCCAGCATTATGGCGGGGTTCTTCATGACCTCAGTTCCCAGCGTTGCTGTAGGTGCGCAGGAAGAGCTGGATGTCCTTCACCGAGGCAGTGAAACGATCCAGACCGGCCTGTTCGTTGTTGAGCAGGCTGTAGGCCGGGATGACGATCTTCCACCGGTCATTCCAGACGCTCCGGCCAACAAGGCGGCTGCTGGTGAATTCAGCGGGGACGCTGCCGTAGAAGAGGCTGGCGTCCGCGACGGCGCGGAAGGCCTGGTGTTTGCGCAGGATCCAGGGCTGCTCGCTCAGCGTGCCGTTGGCGTTAAAAAACTGGGTGGTGTTGAACGCCGTGGCGCCCAGATTGTAAGGCAGCGGCAGGGCCTGATCCTGCACGGTCCAGGTGCGGGGCGGGCCGCCTGTATCGCCGAAGGGTGGGGCGAGCATGTAGTCGTTGCCGCAGGGAATGAGGTAAACATACGGCGTGGCGCTGAGTGCGTTCGGATCATTGCTGGCCGGCAGTCCGGCGCCCATCTCGCCCGCAGCATAGGCATCCATGCCGACGTAGCCGGGAAAGGCGATGCCCGTGTTGTAGATCTTCGTCGCGAAGCTGCTGGGGGAGAAATAGTGGTCCGCACCGGCGAGGTTGAGACCAAAGAAGTTCCTCCCGTGCAGAATACTGGTGCTGAATGGAATAACAATCCCGGGAACAGGCGTGCCATCCGGCTTCTTGATGTTTCGGCATTGCGTGGCCACATCCGAATCACTGAGGACGTTGGCCACGATGTGCTGCTCCAGCGTCTGCCGCCAGGCGGCATCGTCATTGGTGATGCCGGGCAGATCGAGCAGCCGGTAGAGTTCCCGCCGAAGCGAGAAGACCGTGCCGTTCTGGTCCGGGTTGTTGATGCCGAGGCGGCCTTCCGCCACGGAGAAATCGGCGTTGAGCTGCGCCATCGTGCCGGCCAGGCCCGCGTCGCCCAGCGTGCTCACGGTGGACTGGGGCACACCGTCAGTCAGATCGCCCAGGGAGCGGGCAGCCACGATTTTGGCAAACACGGTCTGGCCCTGGGGACTGCCGAGCAGGCCGGTTTCATAGTCGTAGCTTTTTGCTGCGAGGTAGGTGTAGCGGCTGGCCAGATCAAACAGCGACCGGTACTGCTCCAGCGCCTCGTTGCGGAAAACGCGGAAAGCGAGGTCCTTCGTGCGGTAGCCCTGAATGATGGCGGCAGCGCGCTGCCGGAAGACTTCACGCTCCGCGAGGATGCGGTCGCCCCGGGCCCGGACGTTGTTCACTTGCTGAAGCGCCCTCTGGTGGTCCAGCGTGAGCTGCATGAGCCCCTCGGCATGTCCAATGTGTTCGCGGTACAAGCCTTCAAGCTCGGTGGCCAGCTGCAGTTCCTCATTCGAGAATCCCAGCTGGTCGAGCTTTTTGCCGAGTGCCTGTTCGTCGCCAAGCATCTGAAGCTCCGTCCCGCCTGCGGCGATCCGGCTGGCCAGGGCAAGGCCTTTTTCAATGTTGGCCCCCGTGGCGCCCACGAGCAGGGCCAGCCCGCGAGGACCCGATGTGGCATCGGTCGCCAGCCCGACCACTTTGGGGAAGAACTCAGCGATTGAGTCAGCCGTGTCATCGTGGAAGCTGGCGAGAAACTCGAGCGCATCCGCCGCACTGTTGAGCGCCAAAATCACACCGCTCAAATCACGGGCTTTTTTGTTGGCGGCATCCGTGGCCTCCAATTGGTTTTGATGGGTTTTGACCACGTCCCGGAAGACCTCGATTGCGCGGGTCAGGCTGGTGGCGGTGTCCCTGTAGGCGCCAGAGACGTCAGAGAGGGCCAGCCACGACTGCTGGGCGTCCTGAAGCGCGCTTTGAAGCTCGCCAGTTTCCGCCCGCGACCCCAACCCGCCTGATTTCCAGACATCGTTGTATTGCACCCACTGGGAGGGATTCACCTTCACAGTGACGTTCACCGTGTCAGCAGGCGCAAGTGTCGCAACGAGATCGTCAATCGTATTTCCGGTGAACAATTTGTATTCGCTCGGGCTGGCAATGGTGACGGAAAAGCTTTCGCTGGTGTTCACAAGTTCATTGGGCCTGTCCACGATGAACCAGTGAAAGAGGTCTGGTCCGATGTAGCCCTGTGCATAAGTTTTTCCCGCGCCTATCTCGCCGGAGTAGGGACGTCCGTAGATGTCTATCAACTGGTTCACATAGGCACTCTCCTGCTCGGCGATGGCAGTGGCGTAGTCGTCCACCTGGTTTTGCTGGTCGCGGAGTGACCGCGTCATGGTCGCGGCTTGATTGAAGGCCCCGGCAGCATTCGTCAAGGAGAGCAATGAGCGGGCGGCGATCTGCTCGAAGTGCGACTGGCCAGACTGGAGGTCGCCCGGAGAGATGTCGAAGGCAATGGCGCCGGGGCTGAGGCCTAGCGGATTAAGGTGGGCGCTGGCGTTGTCGAGACTTGTCTGAAATGTCTCCGCGGCCGCAGCGAGTTGTGGCAGCTCGGGAACAGTCGTGCGGTCGATTTTCTGCACGCCGGTGTGGTAGGGATCCACGTCGGGCACGAGGGCGTTGCCGACAACCCAGTTTAAATAGGCGCCCTGGGTGCTGCGGCTGGCCCATTCATCCAGCCCCTGGTGGCTGGTCACGGTGGTGGAGGTGTTGGTGGGCTTGCTGTCGCGGTAGGAGGCCCAGCCGGCGCCGGGATCGTCCTTGTAGCTCTGCCTGTAGGTGAGCCCGACGATCTGTCCGGCCGTGCGGGCCAGATTGCCGGCGGCGGCGGCAAATTTTCGCTCGTCGAGGAAGTCCACGGTCACGGCTTGGCCGAGCACGGTCATGGCCTCGGCACGCGGGGTCCAGGTGAAGTTCTGGCTGGCCAGGAGGCGGTAGTAGCCGGTGAGGGCGGTGAGGTAGTGGCCGTAGGCGTCGCCGTGGCCCTGCGGGAACATGCGCTGTGCATCGGACTCGTCGACCACGCCGTCGGCGGTCGTGCCGCCGACCTTTTCTTTGATGTTGTAGTTCACCGCATAGATGACCTCGCCGCTGTTGATGCCGTGGGTGTAGTTCCAGTAGAGGCGGTTGTAAGCGGGCTTCTTCCGCACGCCGGGGCTCACGGAGTCGTCCCGGCCTTTGAGCAGGGCGAGTTCCTCCTCGAGCGAGTTCGGGACCTGGCTTTCAAAAGAAAAGCGGCTGGTGTTGACCTCGGTGACATTCGTTTGATCATCGATGGAGATGGTGGGATTTGCGGCGTCAGCGTAGGCCTCGTTTCCAAGAAGCGTGTAGAGGTCGTTCAGGTAGCCGGCGGCAAGGATGAGGGCGTTGTTGGTGTCGGGGTCGTTGACCGGCGCGGCGGCGTTGATGCTCATGTTTTTGGCGCGGTTGAGCACGGTCTCGTAGATCTCGATGAGGCCCGCGTCGTTCACAGTGTCCATGTTCAGGGCGATGTCGCCCTCCCAGCGCTTGCCCGCCTGGGTGATGACACTGACGTCTGTGTTGACCTGGTTGTTGAAGAGGTCCTTCACTCGCTGCTCAAAGGGATTGATGGCGGCCAGGACGCGCTTGACCCAGCCTTCGACGGACTGCGGCGGCATCCAGCGGGAGTAGGGCGTGCCGAGCACATTGCCGGTGCCGGCCTTCGGCTTGTAGCGCATGGTGAACCAGCGGTCGTTGAGCACGAACTGCGGCCCGCCAAAGGGATTGGCAGGATCCCCGCCGATGATGGCCGTGTTTGTGTTTTTTCCCGTGGGATCGGGAGCGGTCTGCCAAGTCGTTCCGGTGGTGACGAGGTCCACCTCTTGGGCGGCCTCGAGCACCACGGTGAGGGCGGAAACGGCGTTGAGATCCGCAGTGGAGTAGAGGGCTATTTCGATGGTGTTTACCGCAGCGGTGAAGTAGCTGGGGGCAATGGCGAACTGCTTGAGTCTGTCATTGCCACCGGCGGAGGCTTTGCCGAGGTTGGTCAGGCCGCTGCGGGAGTTGGTGAGCGTGAACTGCGGTTCGGGGGCGTTGTAGGCCAGAGCCGTCCTGCCATTCACATACAGCACGAGGCCGTCATGCGTTCCAATGTCCAGGCTGAGCACGATGCTGCCTGGCACTCCGGAGGCGAAGTCCACGCCCACGCTGGATTTGGCGCAGAGCGCGGGGAAGCCGGCTCCTCTGTCGGCATCCGTGTAGCTCGCCGGATGCACATCACGCGAGCCCAGGGCCTGGGCTGCTCCAGCGGCGGTGTATTGCGCCGTCGTGGGCCTGATGCCACCGGGATCACTGACGATGATCCATTTATCCGTGGCCGCAGGCGTGGCGGCGGGGTCGCCGAGGCGCTTCGCCATGGTGGTGGCGTAGATTCCAGGCTCGCTGGCCTCGCCGGTGGCCCAGCGCCACTCGAATTCGTAGTCCTCTGGCCTGCCTGCGAAGTCGCCGCTGTGGCGCAGGGTCACCTGCTCGTCCAGCGGGTTGCTGGATTTGACGAGTTTCAGATCGCCCACGTACAGTTGGCTGGCAACTTTGAAGACATGCACGGTCACGGAGTCGCCCTCGGGCGTGAAGGCGTTGCCGTTGCCGAAAACCATGGTGACAAAACCCGTGCCCTGTCCGGTGGCGGTGACGGCGTAGCTGTCCACGGCGGTGTTTGGATCCTTGATGATGGCCAGATCGTTCTCGCCCACGTCCACGTTTTTGGACGTGTCCACGGTGTAGGAGCCGAACTGCGCGGGATCGGGCTTGAAGGTTTCGACCCTTGTGTTGAGCGCATCGATGGCGGCGTCCCATTTCGCCTTGTCTGTGGCGCTGGCGGCAATGAGTCCTTTGACTGCGGTTTCCTCGGCGGCGGTGAGGAGATTCAGGTCGAGGTAATCGTCCCCGGCGATTTCCTCGTGGAAGACGCCGGTGAAGACGAGCGTGCCCTTCGCCCCGCGCGCGGGATCGAGATAGAGCCGTGTCTGGAGGTGGGGCGGCAGGCCCTGGAAATAGGTTTTGCCCCGCGAAGCTGTGATTTTGAGCGCCGCAGGCAGCTTGTCGAGGCCGACGGCGGCGTCGTCCAGAGCGATGATTTTCTCCCGGGTCGGGTCATGCAGAGTGACGCTGTTTTTGGTCAGCAGAGTGGCCGGAGCGGCCTGGGCGATGGACTGCTGGTAGTAGATCTGGGCGCTCTTCTGGCCGCGGACCTGGGGCAGGTTGAACTTGGGCAGCGTGAGCGTCTCGCCCACGCGCAGCTCCGGCGGGTTGGCCGGCCAGGCGGGGCGGTAAATGATGGGGAGCGGCTGGTCGAGCTGGCCGTCGTCGATGGCCGTGAGGCTCATGATTTGCCCGCTCCGGGCGGCGGGCCGGAGGAACGGGAGGACCGTGCCCACGGCGGGCTCTCCGGAGCCGGGGGAGCCCGGGACAAAAAAGCCGGCGCGGCTCAGGTAGTAAAGCTTCATGGTGAGCGTGGGCGAGCCGCCGGCGTGCGAGCCGCGGTGCAGCCAGGTGAAGCCCTTTCGGTCTTTGAAGGTGAAGTTTTTATACGCCGCGTCTGCGGCCACCGTGGTGTTGGTGAGCGGGTCGGGGCTGACGATTTCGATGTCCTTGGCCGTGCGGTTCACACCCGTGCCGACCATGGCCAGCGGCATGAGGGGAAGCGGGTAGGGCTTGGTCAGCTGGGTGCCTGCGGTGGCGGTGTACTCGAAGGCGAACGCGCCAGCCGTGCGGACGACTTTGTAGGCGTGCATGTCCGGGCGGCCGTCGGTGCCGTTGGTGTAGGCCACCAGGACAAAGGGCTGGGAGGTGTAGCCGGCGCCGCTGGTGATGTTCAGGTCGTCACGCAGGGCATAGACGCGCGGGCCGAGAGGGAGGGCGTGCTCCTCGTTCGGGTTGTAGCCGGGCTGGGTGCTGTCATTCTGGTAATAGAGGGCGCCCGCAGCCTCGGCTCCGGTCAGGTCGTTTGTGCCCACACCCTCGGCGATGACGATCTGCGGCGTGGTGGTGGCCGGGTAGCTCACCGTGTAGCGGCCTATTTTGCCCGGGACGTAGAGGTTCTGGAAATCGGCGCTGGGGGCGGTGACTTTTTTAAACCACCTGACGTTGAGTACATTGTTCGTCGGCAGGGAGTTGACGGGGATGATGGCGCCCTTGTTGGCCTCCTCGACGCCGACGACGAAGGGGTTCAGATACCCCTTCGGGTAGTAGCCGGTGCCGCTGTCGATGTAGCCGGCGTTTTCATGACCGGCGGGCGGCGGAATGCGCGTGCCTACCGTGGCGACAGTGCTGACCGCGATGGGCTGCTGCCCGTCTGATTCGACGCTGAAGCTGAAAGTGCCGTTGACGGCCGCGTTGACCGAGAGCTGGAAATGGGTGGTGTCCGTGATGCTGACGATGGTGGCCGTGCCGCTGATGCCGGGGCCGGTGACGACCATTCCTTTTTCCAGGCCCGCAGTGGTGGCGACGCCGGTCAGGGTGATGGTGGCGGAGCCGTTCGTGGTGACGGCGCGGGTGGGGGCGCGGTCCTCGGCCTGGGTGTAGACATTCACGTACCAGACGCTGCTGGCGCTCTTAAATTTGAGCAGCGAGCGATTTCGCTTGTCCGTGCTGGTGGTGAGGTCCACAAACAGGCGCTGGGTGGGGAGATCAATCTTTGCCTCGGCTTGCGCGGGGTCGTCCTGGTAGATGATCTGCGGCAGAGCGCCGCCGGCAAAGGAGACGCCGGTGGCCGCAGTGCTGCCGGCGGGGTCCACGGTGTAGTGGGCGTAGTCGGCCAGCACCGGGGACCAGCGCAGCCAGTAGCGGTCCTGAAATTTCGGCCACTGGATGCTGTAGCCGCCAGTCTGCATCCAGTAGAACACCACCTTGTTGTAGGCATCCACTGAGGCGGGCGAGTCGTTGTCCGGCTCGTTGGCAGCGCTGGTCTCGCGTTCGGCATAGTAGGCGGCACTGCCATCCGCACGCACGGTGGTTCCGTAGAAATTTGACCCCTGCTGCTGCGTGCTGAGCACGGGACTGGGCGTGAGGTCGGTGCTCAGGTCATGGGGCACAAGCTCCCTGCCCAGGTTTCTCGTGAAGTAGTTGCTGGCAGGCACCCGGACGAGGTCGACGATGTCGAAGCCGACGTGGTCGTAGACATTGGGCGCGAGGCGGACGTTGCCGAGGTATTCGACGAAGATGCGGCCCTCGACGTTGTAGGCGTGGAGCTGGCCGATGCCGGTGAACTTGTCGAACGAGAGGGTGGTGAGATTCGGCGTGATGGGGACATAGCCCGGGATGCTGACCTCCTGGGCCACGGCCTTGGGCACGGTGTTGTAGTAGACCGGGTTCACCGTGGTGATGCGGCTGTCGGTGATCTGGACCTTCGGCCCGTCGAAGCTGCCCTCGGTCCAGAAGATGGTGCGCACGGGGGCGTTGGTCGTGGAGGAGACGGCGAAGGTCTCGGACAGCGTCTCATAGCCGCCATTGGCCGTGGTGCTGAGCGTCGTCCAGAGGACGGTGACCCGCCCCGGCTGGGAGGCGAAGACTTTCTCCGCGTGCGGGCTGTAGTAGTAGGAGGAGGCCGGGAAAATCGGTTTGGGAGTGCCGGAGGTGATCACCTCATTGGCCGGGCCGGCGAGGGTGACGTTCAGGCCGTTCACCGCCGTGATGGGCTGGCCGAGCAGGATGGCCCCGGGCACGAGCTGCGGCACCGCTGCACTCACTGTGACCAGCGTGCCGGACGTGGTGGTGGTGTTGCTGGCCGTGACGGTGACATTCGTCGTGGGAATGGGCGTGGCACCCGCAGGGACGAGTCCGCCGGCGGCGCTGTAGAACGGCGTGAGCAGCTCGCCCGGCGCGACTGGCTTCTGCCGCCAGTAGGCCCTGGCGGCCGCGAGCCGGATGGCATCGGTCGCGCCGG
Source organism: bacterium (assembly GCA_031411255.1). GTDB lineage: Bacteria > Verrucomicrobiota > Verrucomicrobiia > Verrucomicrobiales > V1-33 > JANOAS01. Next base: position 13,746 of record JANOAS010000221.1, on the reverse strand, counting down.
GGAAAGGCTGATTGGCTGCATCCACGAGGGGCGGGGTCATGACGTCGCCCAGGAAGTACCGCGGCACCCCGGAGGAAAAGACGCCGCCGATGCTGCTGCGGGTCATCAAAATGGCGGTCTTGCCTGCGAGGAGGGCGCCGGGATGGGCCGTGTAGGTCCGATTGGCCGTTCCTGCCGGGAGTATGATGGACAGCTCGTAACTGGTGCTGGAGATGATGTTGACGATGCGGGCTGGCGTGGTGATGCCAGTCCCGGTGACGGACATGCCGCGGACGAGGCTCGTGGTGGAGCCGACGGTGACGATGGACGTGCCATTGCCCGTGGAGCTGAGCACGAGGCTGGAGACCGGCCCGGAGGAGCCTGAGACCTGGCCCGCGCCGCGGAAGTTGCTGTTGGCCGGGTTCTGCGGCTGGGTGCCCTGGTTGTTGCCCGCAGGCAGCGCGCCCTGGTAGAGGGCGTTGGCGTTGGACGCCTTCAGCTCGTATTGCGCCCGCGCCGGGGTGGCCAGGCACAGGAGCGCGGCCAGGCCGCAGAGCAGCCCGGCCGCCCTGGACCTCAGCGGCCCTACATCACGTTCATTCATTAAAGGTCGATCGTTCATCTCGTTTCCTCCTGGATTGGATCACACAATTGGTCCCGCCCCGCCACGCGGCGCGGCGGAGTGGCCCTAGCGGGCGACGGCGGCGGTGACGGGGACCCGGGCGCCGTCCTTGCTTTTCGCGGTTTTAGTCGCGGTTTTCGTCGCGGGCTCCGGCGGGGTGGCGGCGGTGGCGGCGGCGGACCTGGCCAGCGCCTTCTCCAGCGCGGCGAGGCGGCTGCCCACGGCTGCCTCGGCGGCTTTCTCCGACACCTCCAGTTCCGCGATGTGCTGCTCGAGCGCGGCGATTTTGGCGTCCTTCGCCTCAAGCTTCCGCGCCAGCTCCTGGGTGGCGGAGACGTTGAGCATGGAGATGGCCTCGTAGTCCACATTGCGGAAGTCCGTCACCTCGCGGCCAAAGACAAAGACCTGAGCGCCGTCAGCCGCGAAATCCGTGCGGAACCGGCCCTCAGCCACCTCCAGCACCTCATGGATGCCTTCCTTCTTCCCGTCGATGAGGCGGACACGCTCTCCTTTTTTCAGGTTCGTGGCGAGGGTGACCCAGCCGTCCTTGACCGGGGCCTTCTGGTAAATGTCGGGAACCACATCCGTGCTCCGGCTGACGGCCTGCGGATAGACCTTCTCCACCTGCTGGGCGATGACCTTTTTCTGCCTGCCGGCGCCTTTGGCCAGGGTGTCGATGTAGGTGTAGTCAGTCACCTCAATGCCCTTGAGCAGCGCAAGATCAACCGCGCCGTCAGAGTGCCCGCGAACCGACTTGATGCGCTCGTCCGAAAAAGCCCGGAAGCCCGACGCAAGAACATCATATTGCGCCCATATCGAAGCCGCCACTGTGGTGGCTGCAGCCAAAGTGACCGGGAGATCCACCGAGCCGTTTGATACGGTGGGATTGTAAGTCCCAGTCGTTGTATTGGTTGATTTGAGATAGCCGTTATTGCCGGTCAGGGCGGTGTACTGCCAGCCGGTGACCTCCAGCTTGGCTTTCGTGGGCACCGCGTTTGAACCGATGCCCACATTTCCGCCTCCCGCCTGGAAAAGCAGGCCGCCCTGGTCACTGGCGTCGAGATCGCCTGTTTGAAGCATGACCGTGCGGCTGGTCGAGGTGGCATGTCCGTTGAGCCGCACGCCCAAGCCGAAGGGATTCGCAGCATCACTCGTCGCAACGTTAAATGCGTTGGTTTGCACCGCCGTGGCCTTTGCGAAGGCTGTCTGCACTGACAGGGGGGCGTTCTGAACCAGGTTCATGGTGCCGCCGATTTTGACGTTGCCGCCGAGAGGATTGAGCGAGATCGGGTAATGGGCGGTCTGGTCGTTGACGTTGGTGCAGTTGAGCCAGAAGCCGCCGCCGCCATTTCCGCCGATGTCGAGGCACGCGGTGGTGGAGTCCTCCAGGCGGATCAAGGTGCTTGCGGCGGGCGTCGTTCCCGTGCTGGCCGGGGCTCCCCCGCCCGGGACTTTCACGTTCAGCTTCACCGATGGACCACCCACGCCGATGCCGACATTGCCCGTCCCTGTGGCGGCCAGGGTGACGTTGCCGCCAGGGTAGTTGAGGTGCATGGCGGCGGAGGTTCCGGAACCGTCGTACTGGTTGAACTGGTTGCCCAAGGCGAGAAAGTGGGACGAAAAGGAGGCGCCGAGGGAGGTGAAGCCATTGACTTCCAGCGTGTATGATGGATCGATGCCGATGCCGACGTTGCCATTGCCCTTGACCCGCATGGTCTCCACCATGGCGGCGCTGCTGCCGTAGCCGAAGGCGATGTCGCCACCGGACCCGTCGGTGTGGATCTGGAGCACGCTGCTCTGAATACCAAAGCCATAAGTATTTCCAGACTGGCCGAAGAGGCTGATCTTGTCGCCGAGACCGTCGGCGAAAGTCAGCGGAATCCCCGGGGTGGCGGTGCCAATGCCGACGTTTCCGCCGGATCCGTTGAGCACGAGATTGGCGGCGGTGGAGACGCCGTTGTAGGCCTGGAGGGAGCCGTAGTTGCTGGTGGTGTTGTAGCCGGCGAAGAGGCGTTTGTTGGCATCCGTGGCGCCCCGGATGCTGAGCTGCCGGGGCGGGGTGGAGGCGTCGTCGCCTTGCAGCAGCAGCTTGGTCGCCGCATCCGCTCCGGCCAATGTGGCGCTGCCGATGCCGACCTGGCCCGCGCCATTCCAACGGAGGACGGGGGTCTGGGTGGCGCCGTTGACGGAGCCCAGGACGCCGCCGCCGAGGCCGTAGAGCACCGGTCCGTCCAAGGCCACGCCGTTGAAGAGGCGTGAGCCGCCGTAGTAGCCGAGGCCGTAGTTCGAGCTGCTGTTGAGCTGGAGGTCAGTCCCGGAGGCGATGGTGTCCGCAGCCTTGGCCCGGAAGGCGTAGGCGGAGGTGGTGAGCTGCTGGCGCGGGGAGATGGGCACGTCGCTGGCGTCGATGGTGCCTCCGCCCTCATCGACCATGACCTCGAGGAAACGCCCGCCGCCGGGGGTGCTGGCCAGAGTATTGAAGACGGTGTCCAGCGCGGGCCGGGACTCTCCCGTCGCCGTGCCGGTGGCTGCGATGCCGGAGCCGAGGAGGACGCTGAACTCACCCGAGGAAATGGTGACGGTCTGCTCCTCCGTCCAGAGCCGTGTGCCGCCGCTGGCGGCGTCGTAGATGCGGAAGATGACCTTGCGGTTGGTCGTGCCCGCGACGGGCGCGGCGGCGGTGCCGGTGGCGCCGATGGGCAGGCCGGTGGCGTCAGTGACGCGGCCCTGGTAGTTCATGACCTGGGGCACGGGGGCAATGACCTGGGCACTGGCCGCGAAGGCGAGCAGAAACTGGGCGGCAAGAACTGAGAGCGGCAGCGTGGAGCGGATGGCGGTGTTCGTTTTCATGAAGGAGACTGGTTGGGTTTGAAGCTTGAGTTTTGAGAATTAAAAAAGTGGTGCGGGCTACTGGGTGAGGACGCCGATCTCGGAGGCGCGCCTGAGTTCGAAAGTGCCGTCCACCTGGAGTGTTTGGTTGTGGATGCCGGTGATGGTCTCGGTGTAGGTGCCGCCGATGATGGTGCTGCCCCAGCCGCTGGTGACGGTGCTGCCTGCGGGCGGCGCGGCGGTGAAGGTGAAGGTGCAGCTGCGTTTGATGTCGTAGCTCTCCACGCCGGCCGCCACGGGGGCGAAGCGGGCGTCCCTGTTGTCGTGGTCGGGGTGGTACTGGTGCTCGAAGGGGTTGGTCGCGTCATCAAAGGGCACCTGGATGGTCCGCGTGAGCGCGCCCGGCACGGCGACTGAGCCGGTGCCCGTGGTGATGACCTGGTTCAAAGGAAGGTGGGCCGCGACGAAGCGCTGGGCGGTGGCTTTCGCCTCGGGTTTTAACAGAGTTTCCAGCGTGCAGACGCCGACCGGGAAGGGATTGGCCGCCAGCTGGCCGAGGAAGACCTGGGAGAGAAGCGCCGGGCTGCCTGTGTCCGGCACATGGAGGAGGGTGCGCAGCTTGAACGGCCTGGGCGTGGTGGTCCCGGTGAGCGGGGGCGGCGGGGCGATGGTGACCTTCGGCGAGCCGATGGCATATTTGCTGCCGCCGGCAGTGATGGTGAGCTGCGTGACCGAACCACCGGCCACGGTGGCGGTGGCCGTGGCGGGCGTGCCTGCGCTGGGCGGAGCGGTGAAGGTGATGACGGGATCTGTCGTGTAGCCGGTGCCTCCACTTACAATGGTGACCGTGTTGACCACACCTCCCAGGATGGTGGCCGTGGCGGTGGCCGGAGTGCCGGTGGTGGGCGGGGCGATGGTGACGGTGGGCGCGGTGACGTAGCCGGAGCCGCGGTTCGAGAGGGTGATGGCCGTGACGACCGCGCCGGTGCGGGTGGCGGTAGCCGCAGCCGGCACAGAGGCCGGCGGCGGTGCGATGGTGACCAGCGGCGCTGTCTCGTAGCCGTAGCCGCCGGAGCCGTCGATCTTGAGTTCGGTCACGATGCCGCCGGCCACGGTGGCCGCGGCCATTGCCGGGTTCGTCACCTTGTTGCCCACATTGGTCACGGACACGTCGCCGATCCACAGCCCGGCGAGCGAGGCCTTCTGCGCGCTGGCGGGCAGGTAGATGTCCATCAGGTTTCCACTGTCGGTGAGCCGCAGGAACGAGGCGAAGAACGCAGCTCCCGCAGTGGCGCCAGTCATGGAGGTATCCCCCCGGTTGATGCCGAAGCTCAGCTCCACCGTGGCGTTTGGCCCGATGGTTTCCACGAAACTGCCGCCCGTGGCGATGGGTGTCTCCGGCCAGAGCCCCGTGGTCGCGTTGTAAATGCGGCGTGTCAGCGGGACCCTGCCCGTCACGCCCTGCTGGCCGGCTGGAGCAGGCTCACTGTCCGCCTGGGTGAACGTCAGATCCACCGCCGCCGCGGTGCGGTTGCGCACACGCACGGTGATGACAGATCCCGTCCGGCCAAAAGCGAGTCCGGCATTCACACTGAGGCTGACCTCCATCGGCGCGTAGAAATTTCCCACCACCTCGCTGGAGAACCAGTATGCCTGGGTGCGGTCCAGCGGCTCGGTGGCCGGGGAGAGAATCTGCAGCGGGTTAGCCGGTCCCAGGGGCCCGCCCGGGTATTTGTAGATCTTCGTGCCTGGGGCGACGGCGATTGGAAAAGTGGCGAAGTAGCTGGAGAAGCCCGGGTAGACCGCGCCGTTCAGACGGGAGGGAAAGCCGAGCAGGTTCGCCCCGTTGCGCACCCAGACGCTGCTGGGCGGCCTGGGCGCCTGCTTGATCTGAATGGGGGTGTACGTATTGGCCAGGGCTCCTGTGCATTTCACCAAGTAGGACGCCTGGCCGGTGAGCCGCGTGAGGGTGCTCTCCGCCGACAGCCCGCGCTTCCACACGCTCCACTCGGACGTGCCTGCCGAGGGGATGAGCGGGGATTCGATGAACTGCACCTGGTTCGGGTTCGGGTTCCAGCGCCAGATTTCCGTGATGTTGGCGGTCACTCCGGTGTTGGGCAGCAGGTTGTCGATGGTGTCGTGCGTGGCGTCACCGGTCAGGTAGATGGCATTCATGCCACCGTGCAGCGTGTAGTTCGTCGTCTGCCACTGCGCGGAGGCGGTGGAGGCAAGGACGAGGGAGAGGAGACTGGCGGTGAGGTGGGTGGTTTTCATCTGACGGTAAGGCGGAAGAATTCAGTGGAGGCCCCGGGGGCCGGGGAGACGAAGGCTTTAATGATGCCGACAGAGGCGGCCTGGAAGGAGGGTGAGCGCTCCGCCGAGGTCGCGCCGGTGGAGAGCGGGACGCGCGTCCACTTCTGGCCGTCGGTGCTGCTCTCGATGGTGTAGGTCTTGCCGGTGATGCCGAAGAACTCGAAGGCCGCGTCGGTGGCAGACTTGGTTTTGATCTTGAGGTCAAAGCGCTCAGTGGCATCGGTGGCGAAGGTGCCCGCGAGGTACTCCGCCCAGTTGCTCTGGCCGTCGCCGTCGAAGTCGCCGTTCCGGTCGAGTTTGGAAAGGTCCCAGCCGTTTTCGTCCGGGTAGAGACCAGCCTGGTAGAGCTGCCACTGCTCCCAGGCATCAGGCAGGCCATCGTGGTCGAGGTCCTCGCCGAGGGTCAGGTCGAGCCGGACGCGCTCGGTGCCCTTGCCTGCGGTGAGCGTGCCTTTGACCTCGATGGGGTAGAACTTTTGCCCGCCGATGTCGACCACCAGGCTGAACTGCCCCTGCGCCGCCACGGCTGAGGCGGTGTAGAGGGAGGTGGAGGGCCGGGCCTGGTCGATGCGGATGGGAAGTTCGTAGTTTTGGTCGAGCTGCAGACCTGAATTGATGGCGGCTCGGCCTGCCTCCACTGCGCCCTTCAGCAGGATGACCTGCGCCCCCGCAGCGGTCAGGACCTGCCCTGACTGGTCGCGCACGGTGCCATACAGCGTGTAGTAGGGCGCAGGTGGAAATGCCGGTCCGCTGGCCGTGAGGCCGAGGAGGAGGATGGCTGGAAGCAGAATGGAGCTTGGTTTCATACGCGATTTCGGGTGGTGCGAGGGGCGCCGTTGGAAAAACTCGCACCTCAAATAGAAAGCTGATTTTTCAGAGGAGTTCTCAGGACGAAAGCCCGACCAGGACGATCACAATCCGGAGATGCCGGGCCAATGGAGGTGGAGTTTTCATGCAGGGAAGACGGATGAAGTGGGAGGAAGGTGCGGAGGCGCTGCTTTTTGCGGGTTGAATGTCGTGATGAAGCGGTTCACCCCCTCCTGAGCCCGGAAATGCGGATTCGTTACATCGATTGGCGAATTTTTTTTTCGATTGGTGCCAAATTGAGGGCCAAAACCGTGCGGCGAAACAAATCCATAAATTCCATACAAAAGCTCTGGTGGGGGCAGGGAGGTGTGGACATTCCCGGAGAATGGAGGTACTGGACTGGCTGTGCAGCCTTCACCCCGCAGCCCCGAATTCCCCGCAACGCATTGGACGCTGGTTCACGTCGCGCAGGGAAAGGACTCCCAGCAAGCCGCCCTGGCCCTGGAGGAAATCTGCGCGACCTACTGGTATCCCATTTACGCCTACCTGCGCCGCGCGGGGAAGGGGGAGCAAGATGCGGAAGACCTCACGCAGATGTTGTTTCAAAAACTGGCAGCTGACGGCGCGATCCTGGAAGTGTGCCAGGAGCGGGGGCGGCTGCGTTCGTTTCTGATCGGGATGCTGCGGCACGTCATGAGCCGCCAGTTCCGCCATGACCATGCTGAGAAGCGCGGCGGCGGGGTGCCGGTCTTCTCCCTGAACGACACGGTCGCCAAAGCGCGCTATTCGCTGGAGCCCGTGGACACACTCGACCCGGAGCGGCTCTATGAGCAGGCGTGGGCAAGGCAACTCCTCGGAATGGTGGAGGAGAGGCTGCGGGCGTCGTTTGAAAATCTCGGGAGAATGGAAACGTACGAAGCCCTGAAGCCGCACCTCGGCCTGGAGGAATCCACCGGGTCCTGCGCGGAATTGGGGGAGCGCCTTGGCTCGAACGCCAACGCGGCGCGGGTACTGGTGCACCGGGTGAGGAAGAAGTTCCGCGATTTGCTGGAGGAGGAGATCGCGAAGACGGTCGCGCAGCCGGAGGACATCGCGACGGAGCTGGAGTGGATGAGAAAGGTGCTTCGGTAGGTGGCGAAGAGCAGGGCGGTTGCTTCTGTACCCGGAGCCTGAGTTGCGACCGCAGAACACTTCCTACTGCTCACTGAGGTTCCAGACGGAAACCATGCCCTTTACGTCCGTGCTCGCCAGCCGGTGGCCGGTGGGGCTGAAGGTCAGGGATTGCGGCTCGGCAAGGAGGCGGATTTCTTCGATGAGTTCTCCGCTTTCCATACTCCAGAGACGGATGGTCAGGTCCCCGGAGGCGCTGGCGAGGATGGGCTTTGTCGGGTGATAGGCGAGCGAGGTGACGTTGCCATCGTGGGCGCGGAAATCGCGCACAACGGCGAGAGTCACCGGATCGCGGATGCGGATTCGTTTGTCGTCGCCGCCTTCTGCAAGGCTGCGTCCATCGGGAGCAACGGCGATGGCACGGGCGAAGGCGGGCGTAGGCGCAGTGGCGAGCTGGCGTCCAGTGTTGGCGTCCCACAGAACGAGCGCAGTCGAGTCGAGGGCGTGGCTGCGATTGACTGTGGTGAGGCCCACGAGGCGGTCCTCGCCGATCCAGCCGAGGCCGAGGACGAGGACAGGCCCGCTGATCTCGTCACAGGCAATCGGGTGCCCGCCGGTGACGGTGTCCGCGGCGATGACATGATAGTAGAGACTGAACGCGGCAACGCGCGCACCACTCGGGCTGAATCGCAGTCCAGCCAGCGTTCCCTTGACTCGGAAGGTGCGCACATTGGTAAATCCGTCCGCAGATTTGCGCAGCACGGAAGCACTGGACTCACCGGGGGGACTGTTGCCGACGGCTACAAACTCGCCGTTGGCATCGGCGACATCGACATCGGCGGGCAGCGTCCCTGCCAGAGGGCTCCAGCGGCCTTTGGAATCAAGCCTTAGCGGATTTCCCCCCGGGATGAAAACGTCGTCCGCATCCCAAAAGACCGCAGCAGTGCGGCGACCGGGCATTTTCCACTGCGGCTGCCGCGTGGCGAGACTCCATACACTCGTGACGGGCCCGGTGACGAGCACATCCTCGGAGACGGAGTGCGCGGCCAGGTCTTCGAGCCCGCTACTGCCGCCAAGCAGGGTTTGTTCGAGCTGGCCGGTCGCGGCATCCCACACGCGGACGATGCGCACGGAGTCGGTTTGTTGGCTGGCAGCAACCACCCGGCGACCCGCGCCGCCCAAAACGACGAAAATGTTGTAGGGATTCTCGGTGAGTCGCTGCTCAAAGAGCGTCTCGCCACCCGCGAGGCGGAGACCGCGGATGTAGCCGTCCTGGCTGGCGATGAAGAGCGTGGCGTCGTCCGGCGCGAGGACCATGTCCGAAACTCTCGCACGGGCCGAGGGCAGTTCTTTAATTACCGCGCCGGTCTCACCGTCGTGCAGGCGCAGCGTGAGGGCGTTAGCGGTCAGCACATTGCCGGTGGATGTATAGATGGCTCGAGGGCCGGGCCGGTAGTTCCACAGCTCGCGTCCGGTGGCGGCATCGCGGACGGTCACGACGCCGCTTTGCACATCAAGCGCACGGGTTCCATCGGGGCTGAAATGGACGATATGGGCATCTTTCGCATCCCAGTTTGCCAGCACCTTCCCGCTCTCAGCGTGATAGATCGCCACGCCGCCATCCACAAAGCCGCCGACGATGATCCGCTCTCCATCGGGAGAAAATTCCATGCCTAGAAAGTACTGCGTGCGTTGCTGCGAGGGGGAGACGGGGAAGGAGGAGAGTCGGACACCGGTCAATGCGTTCACCACCACAATCGTGCGATCCATCGAGGCCAGGGCGAACACGCCAGGCTTCTTTGGATGCGGCGCAGCGCCGCTGAACCACGATCCGCCCGGCAGGGAAAACTTCGCCCGCGAAGTATCCGCACGTCCGTGCAGATAGTGCCAGTCGCTCTCGCGCAGATCCGCCGGCACACCGTCGAGGGCGACCAGCATGGCGTGGCTGTCGTGCTCGCGGAACGCAGCCTCGGAGAGAGAAACCTGCGACCGCGCGAGCGCGCGCCGCGCGGCTTCCTTTTCCCGCTCTGCAGCCGCAGTGGCGGAATTTGCTGAAGCCTCCCCGGCGACCGCGCGCCTCTCGCTGGCCATAACTTTCAAAACGAAGCCGATGCTCGCCAGCAGCAACACCGAGAGCGCCGTCGTTACCGCACGATGCCGCTTCACTGCGAGCGAAATCAATTTGAGCGCGCCCGCCTTTTCCGCGCTCGTGGCAAAGCCTCCCTGATACGCCTCAATCTCTGCGATCAGAGCGGTGACTCCGGGATACCGCTTCGCCTTGTCCAATGACAGCGCCTTCATCGCCACCGCAGAAAGCGCAGGCGGAATCCGCGCGCCGGGGATGTGCGGCAGCTTCACATCCGTCGCGTCTCCGTTCCCCGTGCGGCCTGGGGTGGAGCTGAAATAAGCGGGCGATGTGATGCTCCCGCTGCGCACCTTCTCCATCACCTCCACCACCGTCCCCTCGACTGGTGGACGCAGTGTGAGAATGGCGTAAAGGATGCCGCCCAGCGAAAACACATCGGACCGTTCGTCCAGTTCATCCACATGCCCGCGGGCCTGCTCGGGCGACATGTATTGCGGCGTGCCCATCACCGCGCCCGGGATCGTCGCTGAGACGGAATCTTGAAGCCCCGAGACTGCGGAATGGTGCGCGTCCAGTTCGGGGTCATCCTCATCCATCAATTTCGCCACGCCCCAATCCATCACCAGCACCTCGCCAAACTCCCCGATCATGATGTTATCCGGCTTGAGATCGCGATGAATAACACCTTGCGAATGCGCGAACGCCATGGCATCGCAAACTTTCCGAAACACCGTTAGCAGGGCCGCCAGCGGGTACTGGAGGACCGTTTCCTTGTCTCCGGCGCGAATGTCAATCAAGAGCGTCTGGAGGGTGCGCCCCTTGACGAGCTTCATCGTATAAAAATGCTGCCCGCCCGCATCCTTGCCCAGATCATGAATCGGCACGATGTTGGGATGCTCCAGCCGCCCGAGGACCAGCGCCTCGCGCCGGAAACGCGCCACGCGCTCAGGGTCTCCGCCGTTGTCGAAGATGAGCTTCAGCGCGACATCCCGCTCCAGCGCATGCTGGCGGGCGCTATAGACGGACCCCATGCCACCCCGCCCGAGCAAGGCTCCGATTTCATGCCCTCGCAGAGCATCCACGCTCCCGGCAGACAGTGCCGCCAAGTCGTCATACTGCTGCAAAGCAGCCACAAGGAAATCGTCGATGGATTCGCTCATGATTCGGTCAAATTTGGAAAAACAAAAATCAGCAAAACCCCAGTAGGAGATTTCCGAGGCTCACGGCTGGTTTTTGAAGTCTGGCCTGGCGCGCTTTGATCAACTGACACTGGCAAATCACCTGATTTTCCCGGAGCTGGCCGGGCTTGACGGCGCAGTCGGGCAGAATTCGCGCCGCATGAAGCATGCTGCATCATGCAGCCGAAGAACCCCTGGGTGTCTCCTGGGCCTCTGCATGAGACCGCTCATGACAGCGTAGCCAGGCACAGATCGGCTGCCAATAGGCCTTGGCGAGCCCTTCCAGCGCCACGCATGAGGGATTCGCGGATTCTTCCCTGGCGGAAAGAATCAGACTCCAGCGGGTCTGAGGAAATGGTTCAGGCCTTGTCAACGCTCGATCCTGTGCTTCCCGGGATGCCCGTGCAAGCTCAAAGAACCGGTCTCAGGATATACGCAGGCTAGCGGAATCCCTGCTGGGGTTGAGCCCAGCTCCGGAAATCCTGCGACAGAGTGGCGCGGCAGTCTTATTCCAATGAGCGTTCAAGATGGGGCAAACTGGCGTGTGGATTTTTTCCGATGGCAAGGCGCGAGGATGGAGCATCTCCAATGCGATACGTGACTGACGAGCAACGCAGCCAGCGGGAAAAAGACCAGTCAGTTTGCCCCATCTTGAACGCGAATTGGAATTACGACCCGGGCCTCCCGGTGCCCCGGCAAGCCCGCGCCTGAACCCGCCGGGCTCGGCCGCACCGCCGCCTACTCCCCGTCAATAAACCCCTTCGATGACCTTTTTCTCGAGCGCACCAAAGGGGCGCACGTCGCCCACGCCGTCCCACGGGTATTTCTCGCAGGGCTCGCGACGGATGGCTTCGTCGCGCTCGAGGAAGCGGGGGACGAAAAAAATTTCAAGAGGAGGGGGGGGAAGAGGCAGCCATGTCGCTCTAGCCACGACTTGCCTGCCGAGTTCATGTTCAGCATAGTTTGGGCTTGATTGAAGTCCCCCGTGTTGGCACCTTTGTCGTCCAGATATTACGGAAAAGCGAAGTATTCAAAATCTTGCGGACAGGCAGGCCCAGTGCTCGTATCATGTGATACCAACCTCCGCCAAGCTTCCCGTGCCACCACCCGCCACAATCCATGCCCGGTCAGACCGACCCCAGCCCAAAGGAACGCGCAAAAAAACTGCGCGAAGCCGCCGAAGCCTTGGCGGCGGGCCGCTGGGTCGTAATTGCGGAAGACCGCCACTTAATTCACGACATGAACGCTTTGGGCTGCAATTCCGCCCGCGAGTACTTTACAAAAATCACGGGATTTCTCGACGAAATTGCCGCCTCGGGTGGCTCCAACTGTTACGCGGGGGCATTTCCCCCATACAAATGTTACCACGATGGCTTTAGGGACATCCGCCTCTACGCGTTTGCCTGGGACAGCCCGGGCGAACGCCGGCGCCTCTACCTGAAATTTAGAATTCGCCTCAACAAGGCCGGTGTTCCCACATTCCTCTACCTGAACTGTCACGACGATGACCCAGACAAGAAAAATCGCTGAATGGCAAGTGCCGGAAGAGTGCGTCGCCTGCGGGGCGGAGCACTCCCTCCTCCGCGGTCTCGCGACCACGGAAAAGGAGTTTCGTGGCGAAACCTTCCCCGTTGAGCACCACGAGTGGAAGTGCAAAACATGCGGCGTGGCCGTGCTGGGTGACGCCGAGATCGACGAGGCCTTGAAGGCAACTCTCGAGGCCTACCAGGCGGCCCACGAATTGTTGACTGGCGCACAGGTCAGGGAGGCGCGAGCGCGACGCGGCTGGACCCAGGAAATCCTCGCCGCTAAGACAGGTCTTGGCGTGGCCACGATCAAGCGTTTGGAACTGGGCTCGACGGTTCAGACAAAGGTAAACGATGACGCCCTGCAAACAGCGTTGCGCGAGGCACTTGAGACCCACTTCATTTTCCTGACGGTTGATCTGGGCGTAACCCGTGAGGAGCACTGGACCGAGTCGTGGAACGCGGCGGAGTGGGGCACCCCTTGCTCGGAACAGGAAAAGCCCGCGCCGCTGGCCACGCCCGGAGGGGAATTGTGCTTGGCGTCGTGGGAAACACCCTTAATACCGGCATGACACATCTCAGTCCAGTTCAACTTCTCCGGCACGTTTACACCACGGTGGAGGTCGGGGCCAACCCCGCTTTAGATTTCCCCATCGCAAAGGAAAATTACCAGATTGCCGTCGATTTCAAGCTACTGCCGCCCCCCCCGGCCACGACGAACCAGTTTTCGGTTGAACTCACCGTGCGGCTGGGACCGTCCGCTGGCGAGGCTCCTTGGCGTTACAAAGCCGCGGTTGTCGTGCGCGGACTGCTTGAGCTTTCGCCCGGCTTCCCGGACGACGCCCCAATCGAGCAAATCGTGCGGCTCAATGGCGGCTCATTGTTAATGGGCGCTGTGCGGGAGCTGATTATGACACTGACCGCCCGCTCAGAATGGGGGCCGCTTGAGCTGCCTGCCTTCGACGCGCGCATGTTCCTGACGTCCGCACCTGCCGCTAAAATACCTAAAATTGAGGGGGATGCAGAGCCAAAAAGGGCGCAGGCTCAGTAAACCCCTTCGATGACTTTTTTCTCCAGCGCACCAAAGGGGCGAACGTCGCCCACGCCGTCCCACGGGTATTTCTCGCAGGGTTCGCGGCGGATGGCTTCGTCGCGCTCGAGGAAGCGGGGGACGAAAAATTCCTTCGTCAGCGTGGTCAGCTCGACACGGCCGTACTCGCCATAGTTCATGGTGCGGGCGGTGTCCTTCGGATCAACGATTCGCAGGACCGCACGCGGCTGCGGGGCGTAGTAGGT
>JANOAS010000220.1:0-42133 GCA_031411255.1 bacterium | reverse complement strand
TTCGGCGGAATTCGGAAATGTTGTTTCGGGTGTCCAAATAGAGTGTCATCCTCAACTTATTGGCACAGTACGGTCAAAAGTACAGTATGGTATTTATAAACATGATTATGAACATTATGAATCGTACAAGATGTCTATTATCGCCTTCGCATTCTCGGCGGTGGTCGGCGTCCTGTTCGGCTGCACCCCGGCCCGTCGCGCCGCGAAACTGAATCCCATCGACGCGTTGAGACATGAGTAGCCCTCAAATCACATCCGCCCGGTGAACGAAGCGAACTCATGAAACCGCTGCAACCATGCGTTTTGACGCTCAATGCCGGCTCGTCCAGTCTCAGGTTTGCCGTCTATCAACTTGGCGGGCCCCTGGTGCTCGGCCTCCATGGAAAAATTGATCGCATTGGCATGCCAGGCATGCAGCTCCTTTTCAATGACCCGGCCACTCAAGAAAAGGAAATCATCCCCATCACGACGGTCGACTACTCGGCTTCCATTCGCTTTCTGATCGACTGGCTTGAAGACCGTCATGCGTTCGACATGGTTCGAGGGGTGGGCCATCGTGTCGTGCATGGGATGGCCCATGCAGGCCCCGCTCTCATCACGCCCGGCCTTATCACCGAACTTCAGCGCATCACTCAATTCGCTCCAGAGCACCTGCCGGGGGAGCTTGAGCTGATCCAGGCGCTGCACCGGCGGCATCCTGAATTGCCGCAACTCGCCTGCTTTGACACCTCCTTTCACTGCACCATGCCGCGCGTCGCCCGTCTGTTGCCCATTCCACGACGTTACGAAGCCCTCGGCGTCCAACGCTATGGATTCCACGGCTTGTCGTATTCCTACTTGATGGAAGAACTCGCGCGTCTCCGCGACCCTGCCGCGAAAACGGGGCGTGTGATCCTTGCTCATTTGGGCAACGGGGCCAGCCTTGCGGCCGTGCTTGATGGAAAGGGCGTTGACACCAGCATGAGTTTCACCCCCTCATCCGGCCTCGTCATGGGCACCCGCTCCGGCGATCTCGACCCGGGCTTGCTCTCTTTTCTCTCCAGAGAGGGGAAGATGACCCCGGCCATCTTTAGCCGGATGATCAATCACGAGTCCGGCATGCTGGGCATCTCAGAAACCAGTTCCGACATGCGCGATCTGCTGAATCAGGAGGCCGCAGACACGCGTTCCGCAGAGGCGGTGGCCCTGTTTTGCTATCAGGCAAAAAAGTGGATCGGTGCCTTTTCAGCCGTGCTTCATGGAGTCGATACGCTCGCCTTCTCCGGCGGCATCGGCGAAAACTCACCGCAGGTTCGCTCGCGCATCTGCAGCGGACTCGAGTACTTGGGAATCGAACTCGACGAGAATCGAAACGACGCCACCACCGGGGTGATTTCCAAAGAAGGCAGCCAGGCCACAGTGCGCGTCATCCGCACAGACGAGGAACTCATGATCGCACGCTCGCTGTGCCGGATGCTTCATCTTACTGGTGCCGATTGAAACGCATCGCCATGGACCGGTAGGTCTTCACCCCATGGCGCGGCCCCGGCAAAGCGTTCAATGTCGCTGCCATGAAAGACCATGTCTATAAGCAGATCGAAATCACCGGAACCTCGACCGAGTCCATCGAGGACGCAGTCCAAAAAGCCATCAAGCATGCACACAAAACCGTTAAGAACCTGTCATGGTTCCAGGTAGTCGAAACGCGTGGCAACATCGACAAAGGCAAGATCGACCACTGGCAGGTCACCATCAAAATCGGCTTCCAAGTGGAAGACTGATCATCAACAGCATCGGCCAGAAACACTCCCAATGGTGCGCCAATACCATGGATGGATGCCCGGAGGCACCGAGAGCTGGTCAACCATCGGCATACTGGTCGTTGAGGCGCCGGCTCTGGCGAGCAAAAAAACGTAGCAAAGGACAAGTCCCAGACACCTCATTTATGCCAATACAACCATCCACAGACAAAGCAGCAACCGGGCCGGCGACAGACTCGCAGGCCGCCGCCGAGGCCAGTCACCCTGCTGGCAATGAGACCAGCCCCGCCAGGTCTCATCCAGTGTATGACGAAGCCAGCTCGGCAGTGCCAGTCGCCCGCCCTCGTCATCATCTTGAAACGAGCATTCGCATCTACAGCCACTCCTCGCTCCTTTTTTGGTGGCCGGTCTGGGTGACCGGATATGTGATGGCTGCGCTCACCTGGTGGCATGGCCAGCCGCAGCAACTGGAGTCTGCCGGGAAGGCGCTGGAGTGGGTCCATCCCAGCAACAACCTCGGCGTGATTTACTTCCTCACGCTTTTTCTGATCCTCATGATCACGAACTTCTCCGTGCGCGGCGTGGCTTCGGGAATGGTCATCCTGGGGGCCGCGCTGCTGACAGTAGTCCTGGCCTATCTCGGCTGGTGGGACGAGGTCTTTCGTTGGTTTGGGAATCTCACCATCCACCTCACCATGGGGGCCTATTTCTGGTTCTCCACCCTGATATTCGTGACCTGGATCTTCACAGTGCTTGGTTTCGACCGGCTCAGCTATTGGGAGATCACACCTGGTCAGATCACGCACAAGATGCTCTTTGGCAGCGGTTCCAACAGCTACAATGCACAGGGGATGGCACTGGAAAAACATCGCGATGACATCTTCCGGCACTGGCTCCTCGGCTTCGGTTCCGGAGACCTGAAGATCCAGACATCGGGCGCCACCCATGAACAGATCGATTTAACGAACATCCTCTTCATCGGCTCCAAGGTTGAAGCCATTCAGCGACTTATTGCAGAAGTGCCGGAAGGCTCGGCGGATGCGTGAGTTTGTAAATTTAACCGCACTTCCCTAACATAACGAAAACAAGAAAGAAACAGCATCATGAAAACAACAAAAACTGAAGCTATCGACCCAATCTGCGGCATGACCGTGGATCCCGCCACCGCCCTTCACGCCGAACACGATGGAAAGATCTTTTACTTTTGCGGTGAGCACTGTCGCGCGAAGTTTTTGGCCGCACCCGCCGATGCCAAGCGGGAAGGCAAATCGGGAGGTTGCTGCTGCGGATGAAAGTCCGGCACACCCCTATCACACGACGAACTCATTCCGCCTGCTGCTCATATCGTTGGCGTTTTACCTGCCTTTTTCCGCCCACGCCAAGGAGGTCAATTACGATTTAACGATAGCCAGACGGCAGGTGGATTTCGCGGGAAAACCCGTGACCGCGATGACGGTCAACGGCGGCATTCCCGGCCCGGTATTGCGCTTCACCGAAGGCGACACCGCCGTGATCCGGGTCCACAATGCAATGGACGTTTCGTCGTCCATCCATTGGCATGGGATGCTGGTTCCGCCTGGCATGGATGGCGTTCCCTATATTAGTTATCCGCCGATCCAACCAGGAACCACTTTCGTCTATCGTTTTCCGATCCGGCAAAACGGCACTTACTGGTATCACTCCCACACCCATCTCCAGGAGCAACTTGGCGTGTATGGAGCCATCGTGATCCAGCCGAAGGTTAGGGACCGCAGTGCGGATCGCGAGCATGTCGTGCTGCTTTCGGACTGGACCAATGACGACCCCCATGAAGTCCTCCGCAACCTGCGTCGTGGTTCGGAATTCTTCGGGATCAGAAAACACCGCAGCCAGAGTTTGCTAGGGGCGGTGAAAACCGGAAAAACCGGTGCCTTTTTCGGCCGTGAGGCGATGCGGATGCCTGCCATGGATGTCGCGGATGTCGCCTACGACGCCTTTCTCACAAACGGAAAACGCGAGGAATTCCTGAGCGCCAAACCTGGAGAGACCATCCGGCTCCGCGTGGTTGATGGTTCGTCTACGACGTTTTTCCACCTCCACTACGCCGGCGGGCCGATGACGATTGTTTCCGCCGATGGTCAGCCCGTCCAGCCCGTGAAAATGGACCAACCGCTCCTCGTCGCAGTCGCGGAAACTTACGATGTTCTCGTCAAGGTCCCGGCACACGGTGCTTATGAATTCCGCGCCACCGCCCACGATGGTTCGGGCCACACCTCGCTGTGGATCGGCACGGGCGAGAGGCATCCCGCAGACGCGCTGCCGAATCCGTTCCTCTACGACACGATGATGGGATTCTCACCCAGAACCGCCTTCGCACTCAGCCCGGCAGGCGTGATGGGCATGCCCGATCGCCAGGTGGATGCAGGGAACTTCGACAAGCCCGGAATGAACATGGAGATGGACATGCAAATGCCGATGAAGAGCGTGGAACATCCACCAATGGCAATGGCTCCCATGCCCGGGATGGATCACGCTGCGACCGGGATGGATCACGCTGCGATGGACCACGGCGGTGCGATGGACGCCGGCAACGAGGGCACCTTGCCCGCGATGAAGCACGACATGGCGGCCATGCCGTCCCTACAAAATCCTTCGGTTTGGTATGATTTTCTGTTGCGGGAGGATGCTGCCAGCCACCCGCTGCTCGCGACCGATGGCATGTCGCTTCTGCGTCCGTTCGCTCCCTATCAGAAACTACGATCGCTCAGGAGCAGCGCGTTTCCCGCAAGTGCGCCACGGCGGGAGTTCCGGCTCACGCTGGATGGCGATATGAAACGCTATGTCTGGACGATGAACAACCGGCCGCTGGCTCCGGAAGACGACCTTCAGATCCGCGAGGGAGAGGTGGTGCGATTTATCATGATCAACCGCACCATGATGCATCACCCGATGCACCTGCACGGACACTTTTTCCGCGTCATCAACGGTCAGGGCGACCACGCCCCGCTCAAGCACACGGTGGACGTCGAGCCGATGTCCACCACCGTCATCGAGTTCAAAGCCGACGAACCGGGCGATTGGTTCTTCCACTGTCACTTGCTCTATCACATGATGAGCGGCATGGCCCGGGTGGTGAAATACGAGGGATACACTCCGGATCCGGAGACCCAGGCAGTCAGAGCTGGGATTTATGATGAGGCCAGCCCGGTGTTTTGCTACGGTCATGCGGACCTGTTGAGCAACATGACGCAGGGCGACCTCACGGTTTCGAGTCTGCTCAATGTTTTCTCCCTGGGGTGGGAGGCCGGTTGGAATGGAGTCGAGGGCACCGACTGGGAAGGTGAACTTACTTACGGCCGCTATCTAAACCGCTTGACCACCGTTTTTGCCGGGGTTTATGCAGAAGGCAATGATTTCAGACGCGAAGATGAGCGCCTCATCGCAGGCGTCCGCTACCTGCTTCCGGGAAATTTTCTGTCCTCCGCTTGGATCGACTCCGATGGCGGGGCGCGGATCAAAGTGATGCGTGAACTCATACTGACTCCCCGCATCGCACTCTTCGGCAACGTGGAATACGACACCCGCGAGAAATGGTCCTATCAGGCCGGGCTCAGCTACACCCTCACGCAATCGCTCTCCGCCACCGCCCTCTGGGATACCCACTATGGTGTCGGTGCGGGCATCAACGTCCGTTTCTAACATTTTGCAATCACCACCATGGCTATAGACCCTATTTGCGGAATGACAGTGGACGAAGCAACCTCGCTACACGCGGAACGCGACGGACAGACGTCCTATTTTTGCAGCGAGCACTGCCGCACGAAGTTTTTATCCGACGAACGACCTGCAAAAGAGGATGGCGGCTGTTGTGGTGGGAAAGACAACGCCGTCACCCAGGAAGGTCATGATCACGGTGGGCATCACTCGGGGAAGCCCTCGTGTTGCGGCGGGAATGATCAGGCAACGGTGAAGCATTCGCCCGCCTCGAAATACTATTGTCCGATGTGTCCGGGCGTGGCGTCAGACAAACCGGGCGACTGTCCGAAGTGCGGGATGGCCTTGGAACGAAATCCGTCCTGGGTGACACCGAAAGCGGAGAAGACGATCTACACCTGCCCGATGCATCCACAGATCGAACAGGATCATCCGGGCAATTGCCCGATCTGCGGGATGACGCTGGAGCCAAAGAACGCCGTCGAAGGCGGCGGGGAAGATGACAATGCGGAACTGAATGACATGACGCGGCGCTTCTGGATAGGCGCGGCCCTGACGCTGCCGGTGTTCCTCCTGGCGATGGCTCACATGATTCCAGCGCTGGGCCGGCAGGAGTGGGTGACGGGTGATGTTTCGCGCTGGATCCAATTTGCGCTCTCGACGCCCGTGGTCTGTTGGGGTGGCTGGCCGTTCTTCAAGCGCGGCTGGCGCTCGATCCTATCGATGAACCTCAACATGTTCACGCTGATTGCTATCGGTGTGGGTGCCGCATACGTGTTCAGTGCGATGGCGATGTTATTGCCTGATCTGTTCCCGCATTCGATGCAGCATGGCGGCAAGGTCGGCATCTACTTTGAAGCCGCTGGCATGGTCACCGTGCTGGTGTTGCTCGGTCAGGTCCTGGAACTTCGAGCCCGCAGTCGCACCGGCAGTGCGATCAAGGCCCTGCTCAACCTCGCGCCGCCCACGGCGCGTCTCATCGGGGACGGAGGCGACAAGGAGGTGCCGCTCGATCAAGTCAAAGTAGGGGACAAGTTGCGCGTAGTGCCTGGCGACAAGGTGCCCGTGGATGGCGAGGTCGTCGAAGGTCACTCCAGCGTCGAAGAGTCCATGATTACGGGCGAACCGCTCCCCGTGGAAAAATCCACCGGCGACAAAGTAACCGGCGGCACCGTCAATGGCACGGGTAGTTTTGTCATGAAGGCCGAACGCGTCGGCAACGACACGCTGCTCGGTCAGATCGTGACCATGGTGGCCGAAGCGCAGCGCAGCCGCGCGCCAATCCAGGGTCTCGCCGACAAAGTTGCGGCCATCTTTGTGCCTGCGGTTTTGGCGGTTTCGCTAATCACCTTCGTCGTCTGGATGTGGGTTGGCCCGGAGCCCCGGCTGGCACACGCGATCGTCAATGCGGTTGCCGTTCTCATCATTGCCTGCCCGTGCGCACTTGGTCTGGCGACGCCCATGTCCATCATGGTCGGAGTCGGACGCGGCGCGCAGCTAGGCGTGCTCATCAAGAACGCCGAGGCGCTCGAACACCTGGAAAAAGTGGACACCTTGGTCGTGGACAAAACCGGCACGCTCACCGAGGGCAAACCCAAGCTCGTGGATGTCCTGCCCAACGGTGGCTTCGATGCGAAGGAATTTTTGAGCCTCGCAGCCTCCCTGGAGCAGAACAGCGAGCACCCTCTCGCCGCGGCGATTGTGCTGGGTGCGAAAGACCAAAGCCTCACTCTCGACGAGGTGAAGGACTTCCGCTCCGTCACAGCCGGCGGTGTCGTTGGCAGCGTCAAGGGTCGCGTGGTGATGGTGGGCAAACCGGACTTCCTGCGGGATGAAAAAATCACGGATCTCGATTCACTCATAGCCACGGCCGTGAAACTCCAGGAGGACGGCAAGACTGCGATGTTCGTCGCCATCGACGGCAAACCGGCAGGCATCCTCGCCGTCGCTGATCCGATCAAAGACACCACCGCCGAGGCCATCAAGGATCTTCACGAACTCGGCTTGAAACTCGTCATGCTCACCGGCGACAACCGCCGCACCGCCGCTGCCGTCGCCAAACAACTCGGCTTGGATTCCGTGGAAGCGGAGATCGAACCTGCGGGAAAAGTCTCCCACATCAAAAAGCTGCGCGAGGAAGGCAAACACGTCGCCATGGCTGGCGACGGCATCAATGACGCCCCTGCTCTCAGTGAAGCCGAAGTCGGCATCGCCATGGGCACCGGCACCGACGTGGCCATGCAGAGCGCGGGCATCACGCTGGTGAAAGGCGACCTCCGGGGCATCGCGCAAGCCATCCGCCTCAGCCGCGCCACCATGAGCAACATCCGCCAGAACCTCGTCTTCGCCTTCCTCTACAACGCCCTCGGCATCCCCATCGCTGCCGGCGTGCTCTACCCGTTCTTTGGACTGCTCCTCAGCCCCATCATTGCCGGTGCCGCGATGAGCCTGAGTTCCGTTTCCGTCATCAGCAACGCCCTGCGGCTGCGGAAAGTGAGGCTGTGATTGAGTTGCGAAACATGAAAACAAGATCAATGAAGAAGGACTTTCAAGTTGGAGATTATGCAGGGTGGAACTCGGAAGCCGGCCACGTCCGGGGAACGATCAAGAAAAAGATCACCTCAGCCAACACATTCAAGGGCTAGACGGTCCGCGCCTCGAAGGAAGAACCGCAGTATTTGATCAAGAGCGACAAGACTGACCACATGGCCATGCACAAGGGATCGGCGCTCAAAAAACTCAAAAGCAAACCATGAGCACGCTGAGAATAAAAAAAACTTCCGATTGCGTGGAAAAAAGTTGGCCAAAGGAAGAAACTTCGCCGGTGGTAATGACGATTGGGCATTCCACACGCACGCTCGGGGAATTCATCGGCCAGCTTCAGGCACACGGTGCGACTCGCGTCGTGGATGTGCGGACGGTGCCGTGGCGCTGTCACCGGTCGCTCATCGCCGATGCCTTGCTGGTTCGTGGAATTCGCACCGAGGACATCATGAGTGCAACTCGCCGTCAGGTTCATACGCTTACGCCCTTTGCCAAAGTTCTGGGCACCGCGATCACATATCCGACCGAGGCTTCAGGGAGCATACAAAAGAAGTCGTCGGCCAAACGCTCCCGGCCGCAGCCCGTCGCGAAGACCACACCTAAACAAGGTTAAAATATGAAAACCAACACACTCACGCCAGAACTGCTCCACAAGATCGACGCCTACTGGCGCGCGGCAAACTACCTCTCCGTCGGGCAGATTTTTCTCGCTGACAATCCGCTGCTGAAGCGGCCGCTCGCGCTAACGGACGTCAAGCACATGCTGCTGGGGCACTGGGGCACCACCCCGGGGCAGAACTTCATCTACACCCACCTGAACCGTGTCATCAATGCACATGACCTCGACATGATTTACGTCTCGGGCCCGGGGCACGGAGGTCCGGCGGTGGTCGGGAATACCTACCTTGAGGGAACCTACAGCGAGGTCTATCCACACATCAGTCAGGATGAAGCGGGGCTGCAAAAGCTCTTCCTGCAATTCTCGTTTCCCGGCGGCATTCCCAGCCACGCATCACCCGAAACTCCTGGCTCGATTCACGAAGGTGGCGAGCTGGGTTATTCGCTGAGCCATTCGTTTGGCGCCGTGTTTGACAACGCCGATCTTATCGTCGCCTGTGTGGTCGGTGATGGCGAGGCGGAGACGGGCCCCCTGGCCACAGCGTGGCATTCCAACAAATTCCTCCATGCTGCCACTGACGGCGCGGTGCTGCCGATCCTGCACCTGAACGGTTATAAAATTGCAAACCCTGCGGTTCTTGCCCGCATCACGCGGGAAGAGCTGGATCAGTTGATGCGCGGCTACGGGTGGACGCCCTATTTTATCGAGTATCAGGAGGATGACGAAGCCATGCACCAGGCCATGGCGGCCACGCTTGATGCCGTCATTGCTGAGATTAAACGCATCCAGCTGGAAGCCCGCGAGCGCGGCAGTCAGACACGACCTCGATGGCCGATGATCGTGCTCAATTCACC
Organism: bacterium; assembly: GCA_031411255.1. Taxonomy (GTDB): domain Bacteria; phylum Verrucomicrobiota; class Verrucomicrobiia; order Verrucomicrobiales; family V1-33; genus JANOAS01. Next base: position 32,684 of record JANOAS010000220.1, on the reverse strand, counting down.
GAAGGGCTGGACCGGGCCGGAGTGGGTCGCGGGTCTTCAAGTGGAAGGAACGTTTCGCGCCCATCAGGTGCCGCTGCATCCAGCGGGGCATCCAGAGCATCTTCAACAACTCGAAGACTGGTTGCGCAGCTATCGCCCCGAAGAACTCTTCGATGCGCAAGGCAAGTTGAAGCCTGAACTGGCCGAACTCGCTCCCCAGGGCACGCGGCGCATGGGCTCGAATCCTCATGCAAATGGCGGGCTGCTGTTGCACGACTTGCAGATGCCGGAATTCCGCAGCTATGCCGCCGATGTGCCCGCACCAGGCTCGCCCGGCATTGGCGACACCCATGTGCTCGGGCCCTTCCTCCGCGACGTGGCGAAGCTCAATGAAAGCCAGAAGAACTTCCGTGTCTTCGGGCCTGACGAAACCTTGTCGAATGGACTCGAAGCCCTCTTTGAAACCACCAAGCGGCAGTGGGACGCTGCGACGGAATCAAACGATCAATGGCTCGCTCCCAGTGGACGCGTGATGGAAATGCTCAGTGAGCACCAATGCGAAGGCTGGCTCGAGGGATACCTGCTCACAGGAAGGCACGGCGTTTTCAATTGCTATGAGGCCTTCATCCACATCATCGACTCGATGTTCAACCAGCACGCGAAGTGGCTGAAGGTCACCGCAGGTCTGCCGTGGCGCGCGCCAATTGCCTCGCTGAACTACCTGCTCGCCTCGCATGTCTGGCGTCAGGACCACAACGGCTTCACGCATCAAGACCCCGGCTTCATCGACCAAGTCGTGAACAAGAAAGCTTCAGTGGTGCGAGTTTACCTGCCGCCAGATGCGAACTGCCTGCTGTCAGTCATGGATCACTGCCTGCGCAGCCGGCATTATGTCAACGTAGTCATCGCCGGCAAGCATCCCGCACCGCAATGGCTGACGATGGAGGCTGCGGCGAGGCATTGCTCCGAGGGTATCGGCATTTGGCAGTGGGCCAGCAATGACGATTGTGGTGAACCCGATGTCGTCATGGCCTGCTGCGGCGATGTCCCTACGCTGGAAACCCTCGCCGCCGTTTCCATCATGCGCGAGCATTTACCCGGACTGAAGATCCGGGTCGTCAATGTCGTCGATCTCATGAAGCTGCAACCTCAACTCGAGCACCCGCACGGACTCAGCGACGAAGCCTTCGATGCCCTGTTCACCAGGGACAAACCAGTTGTCTTCGCCTTCCACGCCTACCCGTGGTTGATCCACCGCCTGACCTATCGCCGCACAAACCACCACAACATCCACGTCCGCGGCTACAAGGAAGAAGGCACCATCACCACGCCTTTCGACATGACGGTGCTCAACGATCTCGACCGCTTCCATCTCGTCATGGACGCCATCCACCGCCTGCCCCAAACGGGAGCCAAAGGTCAGGCGTTGAGAGCGCAGCTCGAGGTCAAGCTGATCGAGCACAGGCAATACATAGAAAAGCATGGTCAGGACATGCCTGAAATTCGGAATTGGAAGTGGGCATCACCCGCCGTGCAGCACGCGCAGAATGGACTGTATGACCAGGGACCTGCTGCCGGGTGCCGCCCCCCTGAATGACGGGTTGGCAAACTCATGAAGCCTGCGATTGGGGGCCACACCCCATAGCTGCGGAACCCTTGTCGCGTAGGATGAAGATCGGATGATTCCGACGTCACAAAACTCGACCTCCCATTAAGGTAGTTAACCTCGACCGATTTGATCTCACCAGGGCCCATGTCACCAGGAAATAAAATGCGGCCTGCTCCTTTTCAAATGCAGCGGCTGGGGGTGGTCATGGAGCCGGATCCCAGCAACGCTCACGAGATTGAGGGCGTGCTGAACCCGGCTGCGGTACGTGGACCGGACGGGCAGCTCTATCTGTTTCCCAGGCTGGTCGCAGCCGGGAACTATTCCCGCATCGGTATTGCCAGGGTTCTCTTCAATGCATCGGGCGATCCTGCCGGAGTTGAGCGGCTCGGCATTGCCCTGGAGCCACAGACAGACTACGAACTTTTGCCGCACGGGGGTGGCGGATGCGAGGATCCGCGCATCACCTACATGGAGCCGGTCCAGCGTTATGTGATGACCTACACCGCCCGGACGCCCGTCGGTCCGCGCATTGCCGTGGCGGTGTCGGCGAATCTCTTTGACTGGCAGCGCTTGGGGCTGGTGCAGTTCGAGCCCTATCGTGGGATCGACTTTTCCCATGTGGATAACAAGGATGCCAGCTTCTTTCCTGTCGCCATTCCAAATCACGCCGGGAAGATGCAGATGGCGCTCCTGCACCGGCCGCTCTTTCCCGGCACCCGGCCTGAGGAAACCCTTGGCAGGACCGACGATCTCGACCTCGATCTGGATCATGAGAGCATCTGGATTTCGTATTGTCCGATGCCTCAGGGCGATGATGATCCGCAGCATCCGGGACTCTTCAATTCACATCACCGACTGGCCACTCCGGTCCATCCGTGGGAGATGTTGAAAATCGGCGGCGGCACACCACCCATGCTCACCCGCCATGGCTGGATGATCATTTACCACGGCGTGCATGAAGTGGATGTGCCCGGAGGCCCCAAGCATCCGCTTTGCTACTCCGCCGGGGTCATGATTCTATCCAAAGATCAGCCAAACCTCATCCGCTACCGCTCCGTCGAGCCCGTGCTCTCTCCTCTTCTGCATGAGGAACGCCACGGCATCGTGCCCAACGTCATCTTTCCCACCGGCATCGACCGCCGTGACGATCTCGGCCAGCCTGACCGCTTCGACATCTACTATGGAATGGCCGACAGCCGCATTGGCGTCGCGCGCATTCAGGTGCCGGAACAATTGCCGGTCGCTTACACTCAGGGGAGCTGCGGCTCCCCCGTGATTCCGCAGTGAAGAAAAGCCCGCGCCTAAGCCCACATGCGCTTGGCGGTCCTTTCCGACTGCCGCTGCATCCAGCTGGCCGCCAACCTGCGCTGCGCCTCATAGACGAGGGGCGGCAACGACTCGGCCGTCCACCCTTGGGCCGAATGGGGTTATCACACTGAAATTTGGCCGGAGGGTGAATATCCAGCACCGCCCTGCACAAGACCCCTACACATTCCTCGATAACGCATTAACCAATTTACGCTCTTTCGCATCCCCGCCCTCCATCTTCCGCTCCACCCCTGCCCTCCGTCATTTGACGCTGGCCGGAAAACAGATAGTGTTCACCTGAACACAAAACCCACCCCAACCATGCCCGCACCCAGCACACCCGCCCTTGCCCTTCACGGCTGCCAGCCGGTCGATCTCACCCAGATCCCCCAGCGCACCAACGCCCGCACCTTTGCCCTCAAGGTGTGCGACGCCTCCATGTCCGGCTGCGCCATCCTTCCGGGGGACATCGCCATCCTGGAGCACGGCATCGACCCGCGCTCCGGAGACGTCGTCGCCGCACTGGTTGACAACGAAAGCGTCCTCCGCCGCTACACCCTGGAGTCCGGCCGCGCCATCCTCCGCGCATCCCACCCCTCCCTGTCAAAAACCCTCGTCGCAGGCGACCTCGTCATCCAGGGCGTCATGGTCAGGCTCCTCCGGCAGCGGGCGTCATGAAAACGCCCGCGCCATCTGGTTGGCCCGGATGGCATTCTCGATCTCGTCCCCGTGAGCAGCCACATAATCCCACGCCGCCTTCAGGTCCTCTGACGTGAGCCCCGGGTAGTCCAGTAGCAGGTCCTGATCGTTCACGCGAGAGCGCCGCGCCTCCTCCAGCAGCCAGACCGCAATGCGCGTCCGGCGAATGCAGGCCTCGCAACCGCACACACCGGGCGTGTGGCGGATGTACGTCCGCGTGTCCTCCACCGTGGCTGGGTGCCCATTCCGCGCTTTGACGAACAGCACAAAATCCAGCACCTCGGCCTGCAGGGGCTCGGGCGCTGTTTCCATCTCACTGAGAATGCGCTGGGTGAAGATGCTCACGGTGCGTAGACTACCACAAGCTTTCCCGTTTGGCAAGCGCCCGGACCCCGCCCCGCCCGCCATTTGACGGGTCGTCAAAACTGAATACTGTTCAAAAGAACAACACTTTATTTTTCCCGTTCCTTCCTTCACCCATGCCCAGCGAAAAACCAACGACATCCGCCTCAAAAGCAGCCCTGGCTCCGGGTTTCCCGGCCCTGGTGGGCGGCGGGGGTGGTGCGTCGCGGAGGGGGCAGCTCATCCGGCAGCGACTGTCATGAAAACACCTGTGCCATCGCGACGCATTGTCCACCTGGATGCGGACTCGTTTTTTGCCTCCGTGGAGCAGGCGTCGGATGTGCGTTTGCGGGGGCAGCCGGTGGCGGTGGGCGGGGAGAGCCGGGGCGTCATCGCCTCCGCGTCGTACGAGGCGCGGAAATTCGGCGTCTGCACGGCCATGCCCACCGTCCGTGCGCGGAAGCTCTGCCCGCGCCTCATCGTGCTGCCGGGTGATTTCGACAAATACGAGCAGTTCTCGAACTGGATGTTCTCCTATGCCCACGACTTCACGCCCGACGTGGAGCAGGCGTCCATCGACGAGGGCTACTTTGATTTAAGCGGCAGCCGGAAGCCCGCCGTGGAGGTGGCGGCCACCATCCGCCGGGCCATCCAGCAGTCGCTGAAGATCTCCGTGAGCGAAGGGCTGGGCAGCAACAAGCTGGTGAGCGCCATCGCCTCGAAGCTGCGGAAGCCCGCCGCCTTCATCGAGGTGCCCTCCGGCGAGGAGACGGCCTTCCTTCACCCGCTGGCCAACAAGTGGCTGCCAGGCGTGGGGCCGAAAACCGCCGAGCGCCTCCGTGCGGCGGGGCTGGCCACCATCGGCCAGGTGGCGGGCACGCCGGTGGACATGCTGGAGCTGGTCCTCGGCAGCGGCGCGCCCGTCATTCGCCAGTATGCCCACGGGCGGGACGACCGGCCGGTCATCGCCGAGCGGGAGGAGGCGAAGTCCTACGGCCAGCAGGAAACCTTCGCCGAGGATGTGACGGACGAGGACTACATCGAGGCCGTGCTGCGCCGCATGGCGGACGCGCTCATGGCCCGCATCCGGGCCGAGGGAAAATCCATCCGCACCCTGACGGTGAAGGTCCGCTACAACGACATGGGCGAGGACCAGCGCAGCGAGAGCCTGCACGAACCCACCGACCTGGAGACCGACCTCTACGGCCGCCTGCGCCCGATGCTCCGCCAGGCGTGGAAGCGCCGCGTCAGCCTGCGCCTCGTCTCCCTGCGCCTGACCGGCATCTACGAGGGCTGGTGGCGGGACGAGCTGCCGCTGGAGGACAGCCAGCGGAAACGCGAGGAGCAGAGCCGCCTCACCCGCGTCGTGGACGGCCTGCGCCGCTCCTTTGGCACCGCCATCATCGGGCGCGGGCATGATCTCCGCCTGCGCCAGGCCCCCCGCCCAGCCGCAGCCGCCGCCACCCCGGCTCCCGCCCGCCGCCCCCGCCCCGCCGCGCCGCCCGGGGCCTTCGTCCCGCTCAATGTCCACAGCGTTTATTCCTTCCTGGATTCCACCCTGCGCCCCGCCGCCATCGTCGACTGGGCCGCCCGCCAGGGCCTGCCCGCCGTCGCCCTCACAGACACGGGGAATCTCCACGGCGCGCCCGAGTTTGCCGAAGCGGCGCAAAAAGCCGGCCTCAAGCCCCTCATCGGCGCGGAGGTCCGTGTCGATGACCGCCCGCTCCTCCTCTACGTGCAGAACACCGCCGGTTACGGCAACCTCTGCCGCCTGCTCTCCCGGCTGAACGAATCCGCCGGCGCCGCCGACGACGAGTCCACCGCCAGCCGCCAACAGCGCTCCCTCACCCTTCAGGAAATCCAGGAGACCGGCACTGGCGGACTCATCGCCGTGGGTGACATGAAAAGCCAGCTCCACTCACTCTTTTCCGGCCATTTTTACCACGCCGTCCGCAGCCAGGGGGAGGCGGAGCACTGCGCAGGAAAAGGCCTGCCCGGCGTGCTCGCCCCGCGCGTCCACTACGCCACCCCGGACGAACGGCGGGCGTATGAAATCATCCAGTCCATCCGCACCCGCACCCTGCTCGACCAGCCCCACCCGGAGAAGCGCACCGGCGGCGGCCACCACCTCCGCCGCACCGCCGACCTGCCCGCCTGGGTGCAGGAGCACCCCGCCCTCATCAGCGCCGGGCAGGAGCTGGCGGACCGCTGCCAGTTCACCTTTCCCTTTGGCCCCCCGCAGTTTCCCGCCTTTCATCCGCCGGACGGCTCCACGCCCCACGCCTTCCTCCGGCAGCTCGTCTTCACCGGCCTGCGGGACCGCTACGGCGCCCGGGCCGCCTCCCTCGCCGGGCAGATCGAGGAGGAGCTGGGCATCATCGCCGCCGTCGGCTACGAGGAGTATTTCCTCCTCGTCTGGGACCTCCTCCAGGCCTGCCGCCCCCTCGGCATCGAGTGGATCACCCGCGGCAGCGCCGCAGACTCGCTCGTCTGCTACTGCCTCCGCATCTCGGATGTCTGCCCCATCCGGTTCGATCTCTATTTCCGCCGTTTTTTAAATCTCGAGCGCATGTCACTGAACAAACTTCCCGACATTGACATCGATTTTGCCCACGACCGGAAGGACGACGTGGTGAACCTCCTTTTTGCCAGACACGGCGCCGCCCACTGCGCCGTCGTCGGCGGCTTCTCCACCTTTCAGGCCCGCAGCGCCTTTGCCGAGGTGGCGAAGGTCCTCGGCATGGCAGAGCGCGAAGTGCGGCGGCTCACCGCCCACTTTCCCTGGAGCTTCGGCGGCGGCTGGGTCGTGGACGATCCCGCGCCCGTCACCGGTGCCCGGCTGGTGGAGAAACTCAAGTCCAGCCCCGAGTGCCGGGACCTCCCCCTGGACGAGGAGCCGTGCCGCACCGCCCTCAGCATGGCCGCCCTGCTCGACGGCCTGCCCCGCCACCCGAAGATGCACCCCTGCGGCGTCGTCCTCTCCCGCCAGCCCCTGCACGAACTGGCCCCCACCTTCACCTCCGGCAAGGGATGGCCCGCCACCCAGTTCGACATGGACGCCGTCGAGTCCATCGGCCTCATCAAGCTCGACGTCCTCGCCCAGGGCGGCCTGGCCGCCATGCGCGACGCCCGCGCCACCCTCGCCGCCCGCGGCATTCACCACCATCCCGCCACCCTCGAGCCCTGGGAGCACCCCGAGGTCTGGGAAATGATCGCCGGCGGCGGCTCCCGCGGCGTCCACCACATCGAGTCCCCCGCCATGCTCAGCCTCTGCCGCATGACGAACGTCCGCGAGATCGACGGCCTCGTCGCCATCGTCAGCGTCATCCGCCCGGGCGCGGCCAATGAAAACAAAAAAGTCCGCTTCACCCGCCGCTACCAGGGCCTGGAGCCCGTCGAGTACCCCCACCCCAGCCTGGAGCCCTGCCTGCGCAGCACCTTCGGCCTCGTCGTTTACGAGGAGCACATCCTCCAGATCTGCGAGGCCTTCGCCGGCCTCCCCCCCGGCCGTGCCGATGTCCTCCGCCGCGCCCTCAACAAACACAAGCACGCCGTCATCGAGGAAATCCGCCTCGAGTTTTTCGCCGCCTCCGCCGCCCGAGGCCACACGGAGGAAAAGACCGCCGAAGTCTGGGCCCTCGCCTCCGGGTTTGCCGGCTACGCCTTTTGCCGCGCCCACTCCACCGCCTACGCCGTGGAGGCCTACCAGGCTGCCTGGTTGAAATGCCACCACCCCGCCGACTTCATGGCCGCCGTCCTCACCAATGGAAAAGGCTTCTACCACCCCCTCGTCTACGTCCTGGAGTGTCTCCGCCTCGGCCTCACCCTCCTGCCCCCGTCCGTCAATGAACCCGGCCCCGCCTTCACTCCGCACGGCTCCGCCATCCGCGTCCCCGCCCTGCGGACAAAAGGCCTCAGCGAAAAAACCATCGCCGCCGTGAAGTCCGCCCGCGCGGCCGGTGAGTTCGCCTCCTTGGAGGACTTCTTCCACCGCGTCCGCCCCCAGCCCGCCGAGCTGGAGGCCCTCATCCAGGTCGGCGCGTTTGACTGTTTCCACACCACCCGCACCGCCCAGTTCTGGGAGTGCCAGCACCTCGTCCACACCTTCCCCTCCGCCGCCTCCACCGGGCAGGACTGGCTCCTCCCGCCCCCCGGCCTGGAGCACCTCCCCTCCGTCCCCCGCCAGGAGCCCACCCTCCACGAGCGGCTCCAGTGGGAGACCGAGCTTCTCGGCTTCGCCGTCAGCAGCCACCCCCTCGACCTCTTTCCCGGCATCGCCTGGGACACCTACTGCCCCATTTCACGCCTCCCCCAGTTCACCGGCCAGACCGTCGTCGTCTGTGGCCTCGTCATCGAGCAGCGCACCCACCACCAGGTCACCGGCGAACCCATGAAATTCCTCACCCTCTGCGACTGGACCGGCATGGTCGAGACCGAGCTTTTCGCCGCCACCTACAAGAGCTACGGCCTCGCCACCGTCCGCCACCCCGTCCTCGAGATCGAGGCCACCGTCGAGCCCCACGAGAACGGCCGCGGCATCTCCCTCCGCGTCCACCGCGCCGGCAAACCCCGGATGCTCCAGCCGTGAGCGCCCGTCACACTTGTCAGCCCCGGCAACGTGCGCTAGCCTCCGCCCGAACCAGAGCGGATCATGCGCATTGCCAATCCCATTTACGACAGCGTCTTCAAGCACCTCATGGAGGACCGCGAAATCGCCCAAGGGCTGATTTCCCGCCTCCTCGGCGTCCCCGTGCTCGAACTCACCCCCCAGCCGCAGGAAATCACCGAGCGCGCCGCCATCGGCCTGGGCGACTCCGCCGGACACATGCGCGTCTACCGCATCGACTTCTCCGCCATCGTCCAGACTGCCGACGGACGCCAGCACCGCGTCCTCATCGAGCTGCAAAAAGCAGGCCGCTCCGAGGCCGCCGGGCGCTTCCGCACCTACCTCGGGCGCCACTACGCCATGCCACCCCGCGTCCAGCCGCCCCTGCCCATCATCGCCATCTACATCCTCGGCTTCGCCCTCAATGAAGCCCTGCCCCCCGTCATCAAAGTCAAACGCCAGTACCTCAACGGCGTCACCGGAGCCCCCGTCACCGGCGCCCAGCCAGAGCCCTTTATCGAAAACTTCACCCACGACGCCGTCCTCGTCCAGATCCCCGAGATCGAAGGCACCGGCGACACCGACATCGAGCGCGCCCTCGCCATCTTCGACCAGACCCACCGGGAACAAGACCCCCACTACCTCCAGCTCAGCCCCGACGAGACCGCCCCGCACGACCCCTTCGTGCAAAAAATGCTCCGCACCCTCCTCGCCGCCGCCTCCGACGCCGAGACCCAGAAACAAATGGCCGTCGAAGACGAAGTCGTCGACATCTTCGAGCGCCTCGACGCCGCCGAGCGCGCCACCATGGCAGAGCGGAAACTCCGGGAAGCCGAGAGCCTCCTCAAAGAGCAAGCCCTCGTCAAACTCGCTGCCGCAGAGGCCCGGCTCTCCGCCAGCCCCGCCGCCTCCGACGCCGAGACCCAGAAGCAAATGGCCGTCGAAGACGAAGTCGTCGACATCTTCGAGCGCCTCGACGCCGCCGAGCGCGCCACCATGACCGAGCGGCAACTCCGGGAAGCCGAGCGGAAACTGCTGGAGGCTGAGCGGGAACTCCGGGAGGAAGCCCACCGCAACGCCGAAGCCGAGCGCCTCCTCAAAGAGCAAGCCCTCGCCGAACTCGCCGCCCTCCAGGCACGCCTCGCCAGCCTCGATCCGCCCCCAGCCAGCGGCTAACCTCGCCCAACTCCCTCCCCCGCGCCCCCTCCCCGCCTTCCCCGCAATTTGTCCATTCAAGTTGCCCGGCTCGCCTTTCGCTCTAACCTTCCCGCCTCTATGACGCCGCTCCGCCCATCCCTCGACGAGTTCACCGCCCTCAGCCACCAGCACAACCTGGTCGCCGTCTGGGCCGAACTCACGGCGGATTACGAGACACCCCTCTCCGCCTTCCGCAAGATCGCCGCCCCCGGCTCCCACGCCTTCCTCTTTGAATCCGCCGAGGCCACCTCCGTCTCCGGCCGCTACTCCCTCCTCGGCAGCCAGCCGCGCGCCACCTTCACCGCACGCGGCAGCCAGATCACCGTCACCGAGGCCGGAGTCGAGCGGAAAATCACCAGCGCCAATCCCCTGCGCGACCTCCAGCAGATGATGGCCCGCTTTCGCCCCGCCCCGGAGCCCGGACTCCCCGTCTTTCGCGGCGGCGCCGTCGGCTTCCTTGGCTACGATGCCGTCCGCTACTTCGAGCCCACCGTCCCACCCCACCCCCACGACGACCTCGACCTCCCCGAGATGTCCTTCATGATCGCCGACACCGTCGTCATCTTCGACCACCGCTACCGCCTCATGCAGGTCGTCGCCAACGTCTGCCTCGACGACCACCCCACCCCCGCCGCCGCCTACCAGGCCGCCAGGGAGAAAATCACCGCCCTCATTTCCCGCCTCGAGCAGCCAGTCCATTTTAAACCCATGGCCGCCGCCCCCGCCCCCGCCGCTCCAGCCCAGGCCGCCAGCAACACCACCCGCGACGAATTCATGGACATGATCGTCCGGGGCAAGGAATACATCAAATCAGGCGACTGCTTCCAGTTCGTGCCCAGCCAGCGCTTCGAGGCCCCCTTCACCGGAGATCCCGTCGACCTCTACCGCGCCCTCCGCCACATCAATCCCTCCCCCTACATGTTCATCCTCCAGTTCCCCGAGGGCTACAGCCTCGTCGGCAGCTCCCCGGAGGTGCATGTCAAGTGCATGGACGGCAAAGTCGAGATCCGCCCCATCGCCGGCACCCGCTGGAGGGGCAAGACCCCCGCCGAAGACGACGCCCTCGCCGCCGAACTCCTCGCCGACCCAAAAGAGCGCGCCGAGCACATCATGCTCATCGACCTCGCCCGCAACGACGTCGGCCGCGCCGCCAGCTACGGCTCCGTCAAAGTCACCGACCTCATGATCATCGAGCGCTACAGCCACGTCATGCACATCGTCAGCAACGTCACCGGCCAGCTCCGCCCCGGCAGCACCGCCTACGACGTCATGGCCGCCACCTTCCCCGCCGGCACCGTCTCCGGCTCCCCCAAAGTCCGCGCTATGCAGATCATCAACGAGCTTGAGAAATCCAAACGCGGCGCCTACGCCGGCGCCGTCGGCTACTTCGGGTTCGATGGCAACCTCGACTCCTGCATCGCCCTGCGCACCTGCGTCCTGAAAAACGGCAAAGCCTACGTCCAGGCCGGCGCCGGCATCGTCGCCGACTCCGACCCCGCCTCCGAGTACACCGAGACCGTCAACAAAGCCATGGGCATGATGCGCGCCATCGACCGCGCCCGCACCCTCGGCGCCTGAGCCCGCCCGTCGGCAGCGTGGTCCGCACAACCGGAGCGAAGCGGAGATGGCCAAAGGCAATCCTCCGTGCGGTTCGCGTCCCCCAGCCACCCCGCCTTTTCTGCCGCGTCCGACGCGGGTAAGGTAGGGCAGGCTGGTCCTCCAGCCGCCGCATCGCCCCAAGCCGCATCGCCCCGCATCCTTGGAACGCCAACGGCGTTCCGCCCTCCAGCCTGGGGTTGCCTGAGGCCACGAAGGCTACCCCAGGAAACCAGGCAAAAAACCGGGAACCGCACCGCGGTTCAGCCCCCCAAAACCCATAGCCCGATTCCAGCTCCTGTCACCAGCTTTCGCGCGCCACGCACCTCTGGAATTAGCAATTAATAATCCCCAATTAGCAATCCCCCCACCCGCCTCCGCAGGCAGGCTCACCGGCCGCTGCTCCCGCCCCGCCCACACCCCCGCCGCCACAGCCAGCGCCAGGCCCGCGAGGAGACAAATCGTGGAGAGAGTCCGGGGCATCATGGGTGCAGGAAACCGCGCTGCCTGTATAAACCCACAACCCGCAGAACACGCAAACCCCAAGCGCACCGTGCCCTTCGTTCTACCCTTTCCCGCGCAGCTTTTTCCAGAATCCGCTCCAGCCGCCACCCGAGGCGGGCTTTTCCTCCGCCGGCGCAGCAGCAGGCGCGGCGGTCGGTTTCGCCTTGCGCACCTCAGCCGTGTCCCGGTCGCGATCCCGGCTCTTGCGTGCGGACGCCTTGTCGTCAGTGTCCTCGTCTTCGTCACCCGCCGACTTCTTCCGCTTCGCGTTCGCCACCACCGGGGTCTCATCCTCACGCTGCTTCTCCAGATTCCGGATGGCCGTGAAGACATCATGCACAATCGGCGCCACCGTCTTGCCCCCGGACACCTTTTCACCCCGGTCGCCTTCATAGATCGCGGCGAAGGCGTAGCGCGGGTTGTTCACTGGCAGAAACCCGGCAAACCACGCCATCCACAGGTCACCGCTGCCACCCCACTGCGCCGTTCCGGTTTTTCCCGCGATGGCCATGCCCTCCACCGCAGCCTCCCTGCCCGTCCCGTTGCCCCCGTCCACCACCTGCCGCATCCCGCGCGCGATCACCTTCAGGTAGCTCGGGTCGATGTCCAGATCGTTCCGCTTCGCCGGAGGAAACACCTTCGTGATGTTGTTGTCGTAGTCCTGGATCTGCTTCACCAGCCTCAGCTTCGGCACAAACTTCCCGTTCGCCAGCCCCGCCATCGCCCGCGCCACCTGGAGCGGCGTCGCCTCCACGTACCCCTGGCCGATGGACATGTTCGCCACGTCACCGCCAGCCAGCCGCGCTCCGGGGCCCTTGTGCGTGAGCATCCACTCATCCGTCGGCAGCACGCCAGTAGACTCGCCGATGGGCAGCCCCGTCCGCTCCCCGTAGCCCAGGCGCGAGGCCATGGAAAGGATCGGCTCCCGTCCCGTGAGGAGGCTTACACGGTAGAAGTACGTGTTGCACGAGCGCGCAATCGCCGTCGTCAGCGACATGTCGCCCTCATTCGACGTCCGGTTCCAGTTGTGGAAATACCGGTTCCCGATCTTCAGACTCTTGTCGCACTCGAAGTGCGTGTCCGTGTCCGTCTTTCCGCTCTCCAGCCCGGCGAGCGCCGTCACCACTTTGAAAGTGGAAGCTGGCGGATACGTCCCTTGGAATGCCCGTGAATACTGGGGACGGTTTCTGTCGTTGTTCAGCGCCGCGAAGGCCTCCTCGGAGATGGACGGCACCCACTGGTTCAGGTCATACGTCGGCCAGGAGGCAAGGGCCAGGATGTCACCCTCCTTCACATCCACAATGACGAAGGCCCCCCGCTTCACCTCCCGCCGCAGCATGGTTTCACAGATCCGCTGAAATTCCGCGTCAATCGTCGTGATGATATTGTCCCCGGGTTTCGGCTGTTTGGTAAACTCCTGGGAAAGCTTCTCCCCGGACTGGTCGAAGAGAATGTTCAGCTGGCCCGGCTCCCCCACCAGTTCCTTCTCAAAGGCGGCCTCCAGCCCCTTTTTCCCTTCCATCGTCGGGTAGTAAGGGTCCTCGAGGTCGATCTCCTTAGTGGACATCGGCCGGGTCTTTCCCACATACCCCAGCCAGTGGCAGCCCAGCCGGTTTTCCGGGTATTTCCGCACGTAGGCCGGGTGCAGCACCATGCCCGGTGCCAGCCTCTTTTCCAGAACCTTCGGGTCCCCCTCCTTGATCACTGTCGTCGCCAGGTAGGGCAGCCAGCGGCGGTTCTTGTAGTGCTCCAGGATCCGCTCGTCCTTCTCCTCCCAGTCCAGGTTCATCGACTTCTTCGTGGCCGCGATCCGCTGCTTCACGTAGGTCAGCACCTGGGAGTCGGTCATCTTCCCCGTGTCCGGAAAGATGATGCCGGGGTAATACCCCACCGTGTTTTGCGCCAGCGGCAGGCCGAAGCGGTCGCAGATTTGTCCGCGCGGTGCCGGCAGGGAGAGCAGCATCGTGCGCGCATTTGCCTGCGTTCGCGCGGCGGAGGGCAGCACGTCCTTGGATTCCGGTGGCGCCACCGGCTTCCCATCCTTCACAGCGCCCGGGGCCACCGCTTTTCCCGTGGGCACCGCCACAGGCTCCGCTGGCACGGCCTTCCCTTCTGCGGGCACGGCCTTTCCCTCGGCAGGCACAGCTTTTGCTTCAGGCGGCGCGACAGGTTTTCGCTCGGCCGGGGGCTCCTGTTTCGGCGCTTCCGCAGGCGGAGCTGCCGGCATTTTCTCCAGCGCCGGATCCACCGGCACCGGTTTCCCCTCCGGGATCACCGGGTCCTTGATCGAGTCCGCCTCGTTGAACGGCACGGGCTTTCCCTCCGGCACGGGCACAGGCTCTGCCGCAGGCGTCGCCGGTTCCTGCGCCCATCCGGGCACGCCCATCACCGCCAGACACACCACCGTGGCCAGCTTTCCCGAACGACAAATGGAGGATTGTTTGCGCATCTGAATTGTCACCGTTAGCACGCCTAATGATTCTGAAAAGGGAAAGTGCCCTACCATCCCCGCTTTCGGCTTTTTCCTCTACGCCGTCAACCGCCGCCTTCTTCCACCGGATTACCCCCCTGTTCCCTTGCCCGGCAGCAAAATCACGCCACCATTGCCGTCGTGTCCCAGGAAATCCGCTTCACCCGTGCCGGCCATGCCGCCCTCGCCGCCGCCCTCGGCCTCGCCGCTCTGGCCGCCACCGTGGCGTGCTGGGTGCTTTCCAGCCCTGTGAACAGCGGCCTGGTCATCCCCTCCCGCTGGTGCGTCCTCATCCCCGCCGTGCCCGCAGCCGCCCTCCTCTGGCTCGCCTGGCGTCTCGCCCGCCAGCCTTGGCTCGTCTTCTCCTCCATCGGCCTGGAGCTGCATGATCTCCTCCGCCCGGAGCACCACATCCACCTTTTCCCCTGGTCAGAGATCCACTCCCTCACACTGGAGGAGGACCACTCCCGCCTCCACCTCACCCTTAACAGCCAGACCTCCGGCGGCGTCATCGTCTCCCTCGCCGCCCTCACCCCGCGCGCCCGCCTCCTCCTCCACCACGCCGTCCTCGGACAGCAGGAAAATCTCGGCCGCCTCAGAGCTGCGGACCCGGTCTGATCAACCAGGACGCGCCACCTCCGGCTTACGCCCCCACCATTTCCGCAAACTCGCGGAAGAAATACCGCGCATCATTCGGCCCCGGCGCCGCTTCCGGGTGGTATTGCACGCTGAAGACCGCCTCGTCCTTGTAGCGCAGCCCTTCCACCGTGCCGTCGTTCAGGTTGATGTGGCTCACCTCCACGTTGGCCGGCAGGCTCTCCGGATCCACCGCAAAGCCGTGGTTCTGGCTCGTGATGGTCACCCGGCCCGTGCGCAGGTCCTTCACCGGCTGGTTTCCACCGCGGTGGCCAAACTTCAGCTTGAACGTCTTTCCCCCGCACACATGCCCCAGGATCTGGTGGCCGAGGCAGATGGCAAAGATGGGCTTCTTCCCGATCAGCTTCCGCACCTCCTGGTGCACATAGTCCAGCGCCGCCGGATCCCCGGGGCCGTTTGAGAGAAAGACTCCGTCCGGGTTCCGCGCCAGAATGTCCGCCGCCGTCGCCCGCGCATTCACCACCTCCACCTCGAAACCCGCCTGCCGCAGCCCGCGCAGGATGTTCCGCTTCATGCCAAAGTCATACGCCACCACCCGCTTCGTCGCCGGGCGCAGCGGCTCAAAGACGCCACCCGCCTCCACGTCCTCAGGCGTCGTCCGGTTTGGGTTCGGCTGCAGCCACTCGCGGCTCAGCTTCCCCTGCGGGTCCCAAGCGTAACCATTCGGCGTGGAGACCTCCTTCACATAGTCCATTCCCACCATTCCCGTGCTCGCCGCCGCCTTCGCCACCGCCTCAGCGTCAGACATCACCTCCGTCGTCAGCACCGCCCGCATCGCCCCGCGCACCCGCAGGTGCTTCGTCAGCGCGCGCGTGTCCACCCCCTCGATCCCGATGATCCCGTGACGCTGCAAATAGGCCTGCAGCGACTCCTCCGCCCGGAAGCTGCTCACCACCGGGCTCAGCTCGCCAATGACAAAGCCCCGCACGTGGGGTCCGTCGCTTTCATTGTCCAGATCATTGATCCCGTAGTTTCCGATCAGCGGATACGTCATCGTCACGATCTGCCCGCGGTAGCTCGGGTCCGTCAGCACCTCCTGGTAGCCAGTCATCGACGTGTTGAAACAAATTTCGCCAAAGCTCGTCCCGGTCGCCCCGAACGCTTCGCCGCGAAAAACCCGTCCATCTTCCAGTGCAAGGAGTGCCTTCATCCCCTCTTATCTGAACCAGCCCACCCCGCCGCGCAACCAAAGATTCCACCCCAAATCCAGCTGCCAGCTCCATGCCCCGCAACCGCCTCAAGCCTTCGTAATTAGCAATCAGAATTTCGCTATTTCCCCATCCGCCCCCGCACCGCCCTGCCATACCCCGCCACGTCAGCCGCTTGGAGTAGCCCGGACACGATGACCACCCGCCGCGCCCCCGCTCCGAGCACAACGTCCAGATTTTCCAGCTTCACCCCGCCGATGCAAAAGATGGGCAGGCTCACCCTTCGGTGCACTTCCGCCACCTCGTCCAGACCGATGGCCGGTCGTCCGGGTTTCGTCGGCGTGGGAAAAAGCGGGCCGAACCCGATGTAGTCCGCCCCCTCTTTCACCGCCGCCTCCGCCTGCGCCAGACTGTGCGTGCTCTTGCCCACTATTTTCCCCGGCCCCACCACCGCCCGCGCCCGCGCCACAGCCTCGTCTTCCTGCCCCACATGCACACCCTCCGCGCCGAGCCGTGCCGCCGAGGCGGGAAAATCATTGATGATCAGCGGCACACCAGCCGCCCGGGTGATCGGCAGGATGACCCGCCCCAGCCGCTCCACAGCCGCCTCGTCCGCCCCCTTCGCCCGGAGCTGCAGCACATCCACCCCGGCCTCCGTGAGCGCCAGCGTCATGGCGGGGACGCCGTCCTCCGCCACGTACCCCATGTCCAGAATGCCATACAGCCCCGCTTCGGAAATCGACTTCATCCCGCCAACGTTGCCCCGCCTCACTGCGAGGGCAAGCCGGACCTTGCCTCCTCCCGTTCCTTCAGCCACGCCTCCACCCCGTCCGCCAGCCCCGCCGCCAGCTTTTTTCTCCACTCCACGGTCTCGATCCGACCCGCCTCCGCTGCATTTGAAACATACCCGCACTCCACCAGCACCGCCGCGCACGCCGTCTTCCGCGTTACGGAGAGCCCGCTGTTGCGCACCTCCCGGTCCTTTGATTTCACCGCCACCAGCGCCGCCGCATGGATGGCATTCGCCAGCGACACACTCGCTGCCTCCACCGCCGGGTCCCCGGCCGGCACCCCCATTTTTTCCGCCAGCGCCTTTGCCGGCCCCAGCTCCTTCGTGCCGGAGTAGTACGTCTCCAGCCCCTGCACCGCAGCAGAGTCCGCGTGGTTGAAATGCACGCTCACAAAGCACTCCGCCCCCATCGTGTTCGCCCACGCGCTGCGGTCCTCCAGCGCCACCGTCGCGTCAGAGTCCCGCGTCATCGCCACCCGGTGGCCCCGCACCTGCAGCTCCTGCGCAAACTCCAGCCCCACCTGCAGCGCGATCACCTTTTCCTGCAGTCCGTTCCCGCCCGTCCCCCCGTCCTCCCCGCCATGCCCCGGATCCACCACGATCAACGGCCCCGTCGCCTTCACATTCGGCAGGCTCAGCGTCACCCCGCCTCCCCGGCTCTCCGGCACCACCACAGCCTCCGGCGCACGCCCCACCCAGCGCAGCCCGAAAAAAACAAACCCCGCCACCAGTGCCAGCGACAGGACCGACCGCGCCACCAGGTGGAGCACATCCTTCCAGTTCGCCTTCTTCCTCCGCCGCGCCATGCGCGGACCATCTCGACTCTTCCGCCTTCCAGTCAAGGAAAACAGCCCGCCCTACTGCCATACGTGCGCCAGCAGATTCAGCAGCCCGATCAGCACCACCACCAGCAGGCACGACAGCGCCACGCACCGCACACGCTTCCGGTTCAGTTCCACCTGCTGCAGCTTCGTCAGTTTGCGCCGCTTCGTCGCCTCCCTGACACGGTTCGCATGCAGGCGCGACTCCGGCGGCGGGATCAGGTCCACGGACTCCACTTTCCTCCGGTGTTCCGCCGTCTTCGCCCCCACGATCTTTTGCTCCAGCTCCCGGATGCGCTGCTCAATGTCCGCCTCGGCCTGCGAGAGCGTCTCTTTGGGCGGAGCTTTCAGGCTGAGTTGAAACAACTGGCTGACTTTGGGTTTCCGTGGAGAGGGTTTCATCAGGGATGCAGTGTGAAGTTGATCGTTGAGCGACAAGAAAATCCAAACGGACGGAAATCTCCGGGGACTTCTCTTCCCGTTCCCGTCCATGAGCCGGCCGGCAGAACCGGGTGGCTTAGAAAATCAGAAAAATCAGCAGCGCAATGAGGCCGAGCACCATCACCGGCAGCGTGAAGGCAAAGCCGCAGCGCAGCCAGTAGCGGAACTCCCGCTTCGTGAACCCCGCCAGCGGCGCCGGCGGCTGGGGCTCGGGTTTCGCCTGCGGCAAGAGCGGGGTCAGACGCGCCATCAGGCGCTCGTGATCTGCACGCCCGTCCTCGATGACCGCCAGAGCCCGGCTCAGCTGGTCGAGCAGGTCCGTGCGGTTCCACTCCTCGGGCTGCAGCGCCTTCAGCGCCTCGTAGTGGCGCGCCAGCTCCTGCTTCGCGTAAAGAAAATGCTCCAGCTTCTGCTGCGCCTCGGAGGACTCACGCTCCAGCATCACCAGGGAGCGCGACAGCTTTTCCTGCATCTCCGTCCGCCCGCGGCTGAAGTCCACCTGCTTGCGGCTCATCTCCTCGAACTCCTCCTTCCGCCGCTCGATCAGCCGCTGCTTGTGCCTCAGCTGCAGCAGCTCCTCCTGCGCCTGCTGCGCGTGGCTTTCAAAATCATCCTCCAGCGCACCACCCGTCGCAGCGACACCGCCGGTTGACGGAGCAGCGGCCAGCACATCCTCGTCAAATTCCACGCGGAATTCGTCTTGAAGCGGCTGAAAGGGGGCGGACGTGGGCTTGGAGTGGGGAAGTGTGGCGGCCATAACAATTAGCAGGTTTATGAACTACCCCTAATAATACGGAAGCCCTAAGTTTTTTCCAGTAATTATTACGAAAAAGTCTAAAAATCTCAAGGACGCCTCTCGCCGGAATTTTAAAAAACCTCCGCCCCGCCCCGATTTTCGCTCAAGCCTAGGCTGAAGCGGTGCGTTTTCCGTCAACCAACCGCCAGATCCCCAAAGGATTCGACGACTTTAAGGCGTCCGGTAAAAATTCCTCCGGCAGATTCTGGAAGCACAGGGCCCGGCACCAGCGGTGAATGGAGAGCGTCCCCACGGAAGTGGACCGCCCATCCGACGTCGCAGGGAACGGTCCGCCGTGCACGATGGCGTGGCAAACCTCCACCCCTGTGGAAAATCCATTGAAAATTAAACGACCACAGATTTTTTCCAGCTGTCCCTGCAGAGCCCGGAAGATTTCCACATCCGCCCCGTCCGCATGAACCGAGGCGGTCAGCTGCCCCTCCAGCCCTCCTGCACACTTGATTAGTTCCGCTTCTGTTTCGCAGAGAACCAGCAGGGTCGAGGGCCCGAACACCTCCTCCTGAAGGTGACGGTCCTTGATGAATGCCGACCCCGTCGTCCGGAACAGCCCGGCCTGAAATTCCGGCCCGTCTGCCAGCGTCGTCACCTCGGGGTGTTCCGCCAGCGCCCCGCGCCGGTCGGCGTAGTTCGAGGCGATGTTCTCATTAAGCATCGGGCATGCCGACGTGCCGCCGATGGCACTGGCCAGAGCTGCTTCAAAGTGATCCGTATCGGGCCCCTCTAGCACAAAAACCAGCCCCGGCTTTGTGCAGAACTGCCCCACCCCGCCCGTCACCGCCCCGTGCAGACCGGCCGCGATCGCCTCCCACCGGTTTTTCAGCGCCTGCGGCAGGAGGAAAAGCGGATTCAGGCTGCTCATTTCGGCATAGACCGGGATCGGCACCGGACGCGCCGCAGCAGACGCCATCAGCGCCGTCCCCCCGGCCCGCGAGCCGGTGAACCCAACCGCCGTGATGGACGGATGCTTCACCAGCGCCTGCCCCGCCTCCTGGCCCGAGCCCGTCACCAGGGCAAAGGTCCCCTCCGGCATCCCCGTTTCCGCCACAGCGGCCAGCACCGCCTTCGCCGTCAGTTCCGCAGTCTTCAGGTGACCCGAGTGCGCCTTCACGATCACCGGACAGCCCGCCGCCAGGGCGCTCGCCGTGTCGCCACCAGCCACAGAAAAGGCCAGCGGGAAATTCGCCGCACAAAACACCGCCACCGGACCCAGCGGAGCCTGCATCGCACGCAGATCCGGCTTTGCCAGCGGTTTGCGCTCAGGCAGCGCCGTTTCAATCCGCGCCTCCACCCAGGATCCCTCTTCGATCAGGTCGGCAAACATCCGCAACTGCCCGCACGTCCGCCCCCGCTCCCCCATCACCCGAGCCGCCGGCAGGTGGCTCTCCGCCATCACAATCTCCACCAGCTCATCACCTAGCGCTTCTATTTTCCCCGCCACGGCACGCAAAAAACGCGCCCGCTCCCTCCCCGGGAGCGCGGAGTATTTCGGAAAGGCAAGGGCGGCCTGACGGGCGACGGCATCAACAGTGATCGACATGCCCATTTACTAATGACAAAACGCCCCCTGGTCAACGCCAGCCCTCGTATGAACCTCATTCTTCCATGGACAAAGCTTCGGCTTCGTTTATAATTTCCATATTAAGCATCATTTCCAAGCCATGATCCGCCCACTCAGCCTCGTTTTTCTGCCCATCTCCCTGGCCCTTGCCGGCCCGGAGAGTTCCCAAGTGCGCCTGCCCCTGGGCCCGCCCGCGAGCGCAGATGCCACCCCCGCGCCGACCCCGGCGATCCCTCCGGCACAGGACGGAACGACTCCGGCTGCACCAGCCACCGCCACTCATGCTCCCCAGTCCGCCACCGGCGAGGTCACCGTCAAATCTGCGGACAATCCCCTCCCTGCCCAGCGCCCCATTTTTAAAGTCAGCGGAGGCGATGCCTGGGCCGTCGCCAGCGCCCTTGGCTACAAATTCACCCCCAGCGGCGCCTCCGGTTCGCGCGACGGGCGCAACACCATCGCCCAGATGCACCCCGGCGTGACCACCTCCCTCATCAAAGGACCCCGCATGTACCAGATGCGCACCCCGCCCACGTGGTCAGTCGCCTCCCGTAATTCCTTCCACATGTTTTGCGACAACGCCGGCCGCCCCGCCCCGCTCGCTCCAGGCTGGCAGGTCGGCGACCTCCAGATCAGCGGCGAAAACTGGCGCTGGCTCACCAAGCCGCAAACCGGCTCCCAGTCCCCGTATTTCTCCATTGAGATCACCGGAGGCCAGGGCAACGGAGCCTACTCCGCCGCCGCCCTCAGCCAGATCGTCCTCGTCGGCCCCCCCGGAGCCAAAGACTGGCGCCTCGCCTTCATGGCCGGCCGGTAGAAACCGGTTGTCCTCTGCGTCCCTTTCGCTCCTTCCCAGTCCCCACCGCTCCCCCTTACGAAAAAATGGCGGCCCCTTCCGGAGCCGCCATTCGTTTAAAAAATCCCGGTCTTCTCAGACCAGATTACTTCTTCTCGCCTTCGGCCGGTTTTGGCTCCTCGGCAGGCTTGGGAGCCTCCGGGGCCTTGGGCGCATCGGCCTTCGGCGCTTCAGGGGCCTTCGGAGCTTCGACTTTCGGCGCATCCGCAGGCTTCGGAGCCTCAGGTGCCTTCGGCGCTTCCACCTTTGGCGCATCCGCAGGTTTTGGGGCTTCCGGTGCCTTCGGGGCGTCAGCCTTGGGGGCATCCGTCTTCGGCATCTCAGGCTTCGGGGCCTCGGGCGCTTTCGGCGCTGCGAGCCCAGGAGCAGACGGGTCCTTCGGCTTCTGCGGCGGGATTTCCACGGAAACCGGAGGCGTCACTGCTTCGATCCGCTTCGGCTTGTCGCCAGCGGGAGCCGGGCTCGGAGAAACCGGCATGGGAGGAGCCAGCACACCAGATCCGGGAGCCGGAGGCGGTGTCGGAGCCGGCGGCACTCCGCCAGGCTGGGCAGTCGCACCAGCTTCCTTCTTAAAGTAGCTGCGCTCCTTCGTCGGCCAGTCGAGCGTGAATTTCGAGACGATGTAAGTCCGTCCCTCGAAGGCCTTTTCCTTCGCCAGACGCTCTTCCTTGGCTTTCTTGTCGATCTCGAATTTCTTCTTGTCGTCCTCGTTCTTCTGCTCGCGGGCCTTTTTGGCGTCCTCCTTCTCGTCCGCAGGGGCGGGCGCCGGGGTGAACTCCTTCGGAATGTCCGCAGAAACGGCCACGCTCATGTAGATGTCGCTGTCGTTGTTGGCAGCGTCCACCTTGTTTCCCACCTTCAGAGTGTAGGTGAACCCGTCAAAGAACGAGACCGTCGCCGTCTTCTTCGACGCATCCAGCCCCGCCTTTTCCTTGTCCGCAGCCGTGGCCACGTCATTGAAATAAACGCTGCTGAAGGCCGAGCCGACACCCTTCACTTTCTCGGGGTCGATCTCCTCGCCCTCCTTCTTGTCGGCCAGCACGGGATCCGCCCCTTCCTTCTCACGCGTGATCTTCCACGACTGGTCGGCCGGGTCGGATTTCACCTCCACAGACTTCAGTCCGCCTGTGGTCGTGATGAACGCCTTGTCCAGCCAGCTCTTGAGTTCCGTCTGGAGCGAGCTGAAGCCCTCCTTCACCTTGTAGGCGGTGTCGGTCTTGCTCGCCAGCTGCACCCAGCGGCCATTTGTCCCGCCCATGGAGAGACCGAACGGCATCTGCGGGGCATCCTCCTTCGTGGCACCTTCGATGTTTTTGCCCAGGATCAGCGTCCCGGCATCAGCACCGCCCTCTTTCTTGAAGGAAATCTGAATGCCCGTCTCCGTGTCAGTCGCCCCCTCCGTTCCCGGAGCCTGAAGCTGCAGCCGGCCGAGCTGGCTCTTGCCGAGGGCAACGCCCTCCACAATGGTCAGGTCGTCGGTCTTCATGAGCAGTTCGCGCAGGTATTCGCGGTTGACGGGATAACCGTCGCGCTCCTTCACGCCCCAGGTTCCGTCCTTCTTGACCAGCGTGACCTCGTTCTTGCCCGACTTGATCGTGACCGACTCCAGCCCTTCTTCTGAGAAAGACGGCAGCAGTTCCTTGCCCGCCTCGGAGGCAGGCTGTTTTTCCGTGCGGTCCTTCTGTTTGTTCTTCAGGAAAACCGCCCCTCCAGCGACGACGCCGAGGGACACCAGCAGTGTGATGAGTTGTCTGGGATTCATGTGATTTACTTGGCGGAGGTTCTGGATTTCTTGATGGTCACGACAACAAAGCCCAGCAGCGCCACCAGCAGCGGCGCACTGGCAATGTTCCAGAATTTGATCCAGAAGAGCTTGGAGTCGATGTCAGCACGCGCCTCCTTTTGCTTTTCGCGCACCTTCTTCATGGATTCGCCCTTCTTCTTCTCGAAGTTCTTCAGCTCGGCTTTTTGAGCCGGGCTCAGGGTCAGCTGTGCGCGGATGTCGCCACCCTTCTGGCTCTGCAGTTCCTGGATCTTCGTATTGGCTTCGTCGGCTTCCTTCTGCAGGCCTTCGACCTGCGACTTGATGTTCTCGTTCGCCTTGGCTTCGATCTCCTTGATCGTCGTGAACGGACGGCGGCTGGAACCGCGGCTGCGGATCTGCACCAGGTTCGTGTCACCGGTCACCTGGTCGATCAGGTTCATGCCGAGCGGGAAGTTTCCGTTGAACGGCATCGCCATGTTGCCCATGACCTGCACGCTGAAGCTGTCCCAGAGGAAGTCCGTGTCTGCCACGAGCAGGACGAAGCCCTCTTTCTCGGCCTCCTTGATCTGCGGCGTCTCGTCTTTCTTGTCCTCGGGCTTCTTCTCCTCGGGCTTGGACGGATCAGCCGGCTTGTCTTCCTTCTTAGGCTTGCCGTCCGGGAAGGCGGTCTTGAATTTCCCCTTCAGGCGGAAGGCCAGCAGCCGCTCCGTGTCGCTCGACTTGAACTTCTTCAGCACCGCCTCGTCCTGCCCCTGCTGCGCTTCCATGGAGGGCACCATCTGGTTCTCCCTGGAGGAAAAGACGAGCTTCTCCTCGGTCAGGCCGTCAGCCGCCTTGCCGGTGAAGCCGCCGGAGAGGACAAACATGGCATCACCCAGCTGGCTGGTCACCACGTCCTTCGTGTTCATGTTCTTCGGCCCGATGGTCAGGAAGAACGGGGAGTCCTTGCCGCCGCGCAGCGGGGTCTTCAGACTCCGGTCAGCCAGCACGTTGGTCGAGTCATACGTGTAGCCCCACGCGGAGAGCAGCTTCGGCAGGCTGGACGAGGTCTGCGCCCCGCCCTGCTGCATCATCGGGTTCTGCTGGCGCCCCTGGCTGGCCTGCGCGGCCACGCTGAAGCTGTCCACCATCGCCACCACGGGCTTGCCCTTCATGATGAACTGGTCCACCGCATACTGCCCCTCGTCCGTGATGCCGGCCGGGTGCAGGAGGAAAAGGACATCGATGTCGTCGTCGATCTTCGTCGCCGAGACTTCCACCGTCTTCACCTCGTAGTCTTTCGAGATCTGGCTGTAGAAGGTCCACGGACGACCGCCGCCGCCCATCATCGGCATCCCGCCGCCCGCTACCGGCAGGGCGCTCATGAGACCGAGCTTCTTCTTCTTGGCCGCAGTCACGCTGGAGATGGCCCGGCTGACTTCGTATTCCATCAGCTCGTCCTGCACCTGCGGGACAAATTCGATGACCTCCTTTTTCTCCAGGCAGCTCACGCTGATGCCGAAGAAGATGTTCCCCTTCTGGGCGCGCTGCGGGCTCACGCCTTCGAGCAGGGCGGCGTCCTCCTCGTCGCTGTCGGGTTTCACGACCGTCTTCTTGAAGACGACCTTGCCCGAGATGTCCTCATACTGCAAAAGCAGGGACTCCACATCGAGCAGGCGGCCGATCAGTTCCGGCGGCATTTCGTCCGCGTCGGAAACGAAGAGCTTGATGTTCACCGGCGTGTCCACGCCCTTGACGATCTTCCTCGTGCCCTCAGTCAGGCTGAAGACCTTGTTGGCCGTGAAGTCGTGCTTCCACGGCAGGTAGTGGGAGATCAGGACAAAACCGCCGGCGATTCCCGCCACGGCCAGCACACCAACCGAGCTGAAAAGCCAGCCCAGCTGCATTGGAGATTTTTTTTCCGCGTCACTCATGGTTCTCTGGAAAATTGAAAGGTTAAATTTGGGTGGAAATGGGTTGGATGATCATGCGCGTTTGGAACGGATGACCACGCTGGTCGCATACAGGCAGAATGCGATCAGTCCGAGGAAGTACATGACCGTGTCCAGGCGGAGAAGCCCGTTGGACATGCGCATGGAGTGGCTGGTGAGGCTGAAGGCGTCCATGAAGTCGACCGCCCAGGGCATCTTGACCTTGGCGAACTCCAGCACGACCGGGAAGCCCAGCAGCACGAGGAAGAAGCAGGTAGCCACACTCACCACCAGGCAGGTCACCTGGCTGCGGGTGAAGGCGGAGATGACGCAGGTGATGGCGATGGTCGCACTGCCAACCAGGAAGCTCCCGATGTAGCCGGAGACAATCTTGCCCATGTCAGGGTCACCCAGGTAGTTCACCGTCCAGACGACGGGAAAGCTGAGGACCAGAGCCACGACGACCACCACGCAGGCCGCAAGGAATTTCCCCACGATCGCCTGCCAGGTGCTCAGAGGCATGGTCAGCAGCAGCTCGATGGTGCCCTGGCGGTGCTCCTCGGACCAGAGCCTCATCCCGATGGCCGGGCCGAGTATCATGAAGAGCCACGGGTGGAACTGGAAGAAGCTGAACTCAAGCGAAGCATCTCCGGCCTCCAGGAACCGCCCGAGCACAAAGCACAAAAACATGCTCAGGATCAGGAAAATGAAGATGAAGACGTAAGCCAGGGCGCTGCCGAAGTAGGCCATCAGCTCCCGTTTGAAAACGACGAATATGTTGCGTGCAGGTGACATGATTCAGAAAAAGTATTTCGTTTTTTGCTCGGGGTTAGTTGCGCACTTGCACGGTGATCTCGCGGAACATCTCGTCCAGACGCCCTTCGTCCGTGTGCATCTCCTGGAGGGTCAGCTGGCGGTTCTGGACAAAGCCGTAGATCTCTCCAGCCAGCGTGCCGTCCATCGTCTTCCCCTTCGGGAAAATCCGGCCGGTGAAGGAATTGTCCGTCGCCTCGCCAGCCTCCACGCTCGCCGCATGCGGCAGGCGCTCCAGCTCGGCCCGGATGCCGCTGCCGGCCAGACCTTTGATTTTCACGGAAACCGAGCCCGCCCGGTGCGCCCGGCGCTTCAGCTCGTTCGGAGTCCCATCCGCCACGATCTTGCCCTGGTCGACGATGATCGCCCGGGTGCAGGCCGCCTCGACTTCCTCGAGGATGTGCGTGGAGAAAATAACCGTCTTGGTTTCGCCCCAGCGCTTGATCAGGCCGCGCACCTCGTGCTTCTGGTTCGGGTCCAGACCGTCGGTCGGCTCGTCCAGGATCAGGACCTCAGGGTCATGAATGATGCTCTGAGCCAGACACGTCCGGTGACGGTAGCCCTTGGACAGCGTGTCGATGTTCTGCTTGCGCACTTTTTCGAGGAAGCAGGTCTCCACCGCCTTGTCCACCGCGCGGTTCCGGTCGGCACCGCTCAGGCCCCGAAGTTCCGCAGCAAAGGCCAGGAAGGCCTCCACGGACATGTCGGAATAAAGCGGGGCGTTTTCCGGCAGGTAGCCGATTTTTGCCTTCGCCGCGATGGGCTGGCTCACGATGTCCGCGCCCCCCACGAGGATCGACCCGGCCGTTGGCGGCAGGTAGCCTGTGATCATGCGCATGGACGTTGACTTGCCGGCCCCATTGGGACCGAGGAAACCCAGCACCTGCCCCTTCTCTACAGAAAAGGTGATGTCGTTGACGGCAGTTTTGGGACCGAACCGTTTGATCAGATTGCGAACTTCAATCATAGGAGATTTATAGGGAAAGAATGGCGGGCTTATTCCGCCGCCTTTGAGCGCGGGGCAAACGGTTTCTTGTCTAAAAAAACTTCGCCTAATTTTATTTTTGTGGTCCTCCTTCCCATGCCCACGCCCCTCCGCTTCACCTCATGGAACGTCAATGGAATCCGCGCCGCCTCCCGCGCCGGATTCGCCGAATACATCGCTCGCACTCAGCCGGATGTGCTCTGCCTCCAGGAGGTCAAGGCCACCCCGCAGGACATTGATGCCGCCGAAATCCTGCCCGGCTACGACCTCACCTGGAACTGCGCGCAGAAGAAGGGCTACAGCGGCGTCCTCATCGCCACTAGGGAAAAACCCATCGGCGTCAACCATGGCCTCGGCCTCCCGGAGCACGACACGGAGGGGCGCGTGCTCACCGCCGAGTTTCCCGACTTCTCCGTCGTGAACGTCTACACCCCCAATTCCCAGCGCGGCCTCGCCCGGCTCGACTACCGCCTCCAGTGGGACGCCGCCTTTCTCGCCCACCTCCGCGCCCTCGATGGGAAAAAACCCGTCCTCTGCTGTGGCGACTTCAATGTTTCCCACGAGGAGATCGACCTGGCCAACCCAAAGGAGAACCGCAAAAACGCCGGCTTCAGCGACGAGGAGCGCGCCAGCTTCTCCGCCCTCCTCGCTGCCGGCTTTACGGACACCTTCCGCGCCGCCCATCCAGAGGAAAAAGGCCACTACTCCTGGTGGACCTACCGCATGAACGCCCGCGAACGGAACATCGGGTGGAGGCTCGACTACTGGCTGGTGTCCAACCGCCTCGCCCCACGCGTCCAGTCCCCCACCATCAGCCCTGAGGTCCAGGGCTCCGACCACTGCCCCGTCGGCATGCTCCTCGCCTGAGCCCCCCGCCCCATGTTCCGGTCTGCAGCCCTCCTCCTCACCGCCTGCCTCCTCGCTCCTCCAGCCCGCGCCGGAGATCCCCTCACCGACGGCCGCTTCCAGTGGAAATCCTCCCCGCCCCTCATCGCACCCGCCGACCGGCCCGCAGATCCCTGCGTCGCCATCAAGGACCCCACCGTCGTCTTCCACGACGGTCGCTGGCACGTCTTCGCCACCATCCGCAGTGAGAAGCGCACCCACCAGATCGAATACCTCAACTTCACCCGCTGGGAGGACGCCGCCACCGCCCCCCGCCACATCCTCAAGCTCCACGACGGCTACTTCTGCGCCCCCCAGGTCTTCTTTTTCACCCCGCTGAAAAAGTGGTGCCTCCTCTACCAGACCGCGGATGAAAAACGCACCCCCGCCCTCCAGCCCACCCTCGTCATGGCGGACAAAATCGACGACCCCGCCGCCTGGTCAAAACCCCTCCTCCTCTGGGAAAACTCCTGGCCCGCCGTCCCCCGCGCCATCGACTTCTGGCTCATCTGCGACGCCACCCACGCCCGCCTCTTCTTCACCTCCAACGACGGCAAACTCTGGCGCAGCGACGCCCCCCTCGCCGCCTTCCCCCGCGGCTTCACCGAGCCAAAACTCGTCCTCCAGGGCGACCTCTTCGAGGCCAGCGCCACCTACAAGGTCAAAGGCCGCAGCGAATACCTCACCCTCATCGAAGCCCAGGGCGGCGGCGGCCGCTACTTCAAGGCCTGGACCGCCCCCCGCCTCGACGCCGAGTGGACGCCCCTCGCCACAGCGCTGGAAAAATCCTTCGCCTCCCGCCACAACGTCACCTTCCCCGACCCCGCCCACCCCTGGGCCCAGTCCATCAGCCACGGCGAACTCCTCCGCTCCTCCACCGACGAAACCCTCGAAATCGACCCCGCCCACCTCCAACTCCTCTACCAGGGCGTCACCGACCCCGAGATGACCGGCAAATCCTACGGAAAAATCCCCTGGCGCCTCGACCTCGTCCCGACTGGCCCGTAAGCACCAAGCCGCCGGCAAAGCGATCACGCCGGAAAATCCCCCCGCCACGCGCAGATGGTATCAAGCACGCCACCCCTTCAAGCTAAATTCCTCCCTCACAGCCCGCCGCGCCTCTGCCCCTGTCCACAAGTCTTGGGCCCACCCGCTTGGCGATGGATCGGTCAAGGCGCATCAGCCGCCCCCCCGTCCTACTGCCCCGTCCGGCTCACCCGCAGCCTGAGAAACTGGCTGCGCTCCGTGCCCACCAGCACCCGGGCCTGCATGGGTGTGGCGTTGGCATCCCCGGTTCCGGCCGGAACGATGGTGTTCGCCTTCACCCAGAGCCGCATGTTGCTGCTCACTTCCGGTTGAAAGGTGATGCCGGGGGCGTTTTTCGCCTGCCGGTAGTTCAGCGCCAGGAAAAGCTTGCGCTGCCCGCTGTCGATCAGCACGCCAAAACCCGGAGTCGGCTTTTCCCCCGGCAGCGAGTGGCGCGGGTCCCCGCCCATGGCGTATTCCAGCAGGTTCGGAGCCCCGTCGCGGTCCGGGTCGGCATCATCACCGATCAGCGCCCCGTCCAGGAGTTCCGCTGCGGTGAAATACCGCTGCCGCCAGCCCGTCAGCGGCCCGAACTGCTGGGCGGCCTGCACCTGCGTCCCGTCCGCCAGCGCCAGGATCACCTTCGTCACCGTGTAGGCGGGCCCGCCGCTCGGGCTCGTGGCGGGCAGGCCCAGCGGCAGTTCCAGCACCACGTCCTTCGGCAGCGGCGTGTTCCTGGTCGAGGTCAGGGCCACCCTGGCGTGCCCCGGGGTCAGCTCCCGCGCCGTGGCCAGCGCCGGCACCTCCCCCGCCGCCTGCGCCCCGGTGCTCACCGTCAGCTGGCCTGCCGGGTAGTTCAGGTCAAACTGCAGCCCCACCACCGCCGAGGGCCCGCTCAACCTCACCGGCCACTGAAACACATTTCCCGGCGCTCCCGTCATGTCTGGGAAGTGCACCGCATCCTGCTGCGCCCTCAGCGCCGGAGCCAGGAGCGCCGCTGCGGCGGCCAGGGGGAAAATAACTTGGGTTTTCATGTCAGTGGGCATGGGTGGTTGCAAAAGAAAGCAAAATGGTTGGTGGGATCAAGGCGCCGTTCCCTCCCCCGCAGTGATCCTCAGCCGGGCGAAGACACTGCGCACGCCCGCTCCGCCCAGCGGCAGGGAGACCTCCTCCCATCCATCCCCCAGCGGTGAGACAGTCGCCCCCGCCAGTCCTGCCGACTGCCACGGCGTGCCGGAAAGAGTGCTCCCGGTTTCCACCACGTAGCTCAGGCCAAAGGCCGAGGCCCCCGTCCGGCGTCGAAAGACAAACCGCCCCCTCGCCGCCGCACCCGCCGCCGTCCCGTCCAGCCTGGGCCGCGGGCTCCCCCCCCGCTCCGCCGTGGCCGGATCCAGCCCCAGCGCGTATTCCGTCAGATTCGCCAGCCCGTCCCCGTCCGGATCCGCCAGCCGGTCCTGCGCCCGCCCGCCCAGCCTTACCCGGGCCCAGCCGCCGTATGGGTCCCGGTTCACCACCGTCAGCGTGCCTGGCACCCCCGCCGGCCAGCCAGCCAGCCCGTGGCGGATCGTTTTTGAGTTTCCTGCCAGATCCGTCAGCGTCACCTCCGCATCGTAGACCCCGGCCGGTGCCTCCTGGCGGAAGAGGCCAGATCCCGCAGCGATCCTCCAGCCCGTCGCCGACTGCACCCAGCCCACCGCGGCCGAGTACACCCCCGTCAGGTCATCCACCGCCCCCGGCGTCGCCGTCACACTGCGGTCCGCTCTCGTCACATCCACCGGACCTGCCGGCAGCGCCAGACTGGCCAGCACCGGCGGCGTCGTGTCGATCTGCCCCGTGTTCACCACCGTTATTTTTACCGGAGCCCCCGCCGGGAAGGCCTGCCCCTCCCCCGCCGCCAGCCCCAGCGACGCCCCGCCGCCGCTCAACCTCGACAGCCCCACCTCCAGCCAGTAATCCCCCGGCGGCATCCCCCGGGGCAGGCTCACCGCCTTTTCGTAAAATCCAAACAGCGTGTCCCCCGCCGTCAGGTCCAGCAGCGGCGTGAACCCCGCCCCCGGCAGCCTCCCCGTAAACCCGATCCGCCCCGTGCCAAACGCATCCCACCCGTCGATCCCCAGCGTAAACGTCACCACATCCGCCCCCGCCGACACATTCGCCACCGTCTTCGACACCGCCAGCGAACTGACCCTCGGCTCCGGCTCCACCCACGGCGTCACCGACAGCGCCACACTCCCCTGCGCCCCCAGCTTCCCGTGCACCGCCAGCTGGATCACCTCACCCGCCACCGCTCGCAGCACGATCTGGCTGCCCCCCGCCGCCGCCCCCCCGGACGCATCGTCACTCCCCGCCCGGTAGGTCAGGCCAGACACCGAAGTCCCCGTGAAGGCGAGCAGCACCGTGTCGATGCCACTCCCCGCCGTGGAAAAAGACACCCACCCGTCCGAGGACGCCGTCCACGTCCACCACACCGACGCCCCGCCCCGCCCCGCAGGATTCAGCTCCCCCGCCTCCAGCGTCGCCCCCGCCGTCGTCCCGCTCACTGCCGAAACCAGCGCCGCCCGCGCCGAGAAGGCGTCATTCACCGGAGCCGCAGCAGCAGCCGTGGCAAACAACACGGCGAGCACCACCCCTGGGAGCCCCGCCCCCGGGAACACCGCCGTCCCCGAGCGGCTCCATAAGTCACCGCAGGCCACACTCTCCGGGACCGCCGCCGTCCCCGAGCGGCTCAACAAATTGCCGCAGGCCACACTTTCCGGGAACGCCGCCCCTGGGAACGCCGCCGTCCCCGAGCGGCTCCATAAATTACCGAAGGCCACTCTTTTTCTCAGTGCGTCACACGACGTTCGTTTTAGAATGCGGCTGCCGCCGTCAACCAAGAGCCGCTCGAGGACGGCGGCGCTCCCAGGCCCACCCCCACCATGACTCCCCCCGCGCCCGACGACACACCGCACCGCCTCTGGCACACCCGCGGCTACCTCCCGCACTTCGACTGCCCCGGAAAAATCCAGGCCATCACCGTCCACCTTGGCGATTCCCTCCCCCAGTCCGTGCTCGCCCGCTTCGAGGAAGAACTCGACGCCCTCCTGGGAGCACAGCCCCCGGGAACGCCGCCGTCCTCGAGCGGCATCCCCGGGAGCACCGCCGTCCCGAGCGGCATCCCCGGGAGCGCCGCCGTCCCGAGCGGCATCCCAACTCCCGGCGACAGCCGCACTCTTCTGGAGGTTGACCCCGAAAATAAGAGTGGCCTCCGGCATGATGAAGAAGCCGCTCGAGGACGGCGGCGCTCCCAGGAGGAAGCCGCCCAAGGACGCTCCCAGGACGCCCTCCGCAACCTCGAACGCCGCAAGCGCATCGAAGCCTGGCTCGACGCCGGCCACGGGGCCTGCTGGCTCCGCCGCCCGGACATCGCCGCCATCGTCGAAAACGCCCTCCTTCACTTCGATGGCACCCGCTATCAGCTCATCTCGTGGGTCATCATGCCCAATCACATTCACTTCCTCGCCAAGATGGAGCAGGGCTGGCCGCTCGGCGGAGTGATGGATTCCATCAAAGACTTCACCGCCAAGGCAGCCAACAAGCAGCTTGGGCGAAGCGGGACCTTCTGGGCGAGAGAATATCATGACCGGTTTATCCGTGATGCTGCACATTTCGAAAACGCCGTCCGGTATATCGAACGAAACCCGGTGAAAGCCCGCCTCTGCCGCGAGCCGCAAGACTGGCTCTGGGGCAGCGCCCGCAGACGCCAGGGACCGCCGCCGGGACCGCCGCCGTCCCCGAGCGGCTCGTAACCCCTGGGACCGCCGCCGTCCCCGAGCGGCTCGTAACCCCTGGGACCGCCGCCGTCCCCGAGCGGCTCGTCAACAATGGCGACAGCCACACTTCTCCTCCCGGCGCACCAAACGACC
>JANOAS010000219.1:0-25261 GCA_031411255.1 bacterium | reverse complement strand
GGTGCCACCACGCGGGGGCCTGGGGGGCTCCCGGTGCCTAAACCGGGGGGGGGGTGTCGCCAAACAATTGGACCCCCCTGGCAAACTTTTTGCGGGGGCCGCGCTATCGCGCGCCCCCCCCCCCCCCCGGAGAGGCGCTGTCGTGCGGGCGGAAACGCCCGGCGGCAGCGTCCTTTTTCCCCAAACACCAAACCGCAAACCACAATAACATCATGCTGACAACCATAGCCATCGTACTCGTCGCCCTCTGGCTGCTGGGCCTAGTGACCAGCGCCACCATGGGCGGATTCATCCACATCCTGCTCGTCGTCGCCGTCATCATCCTCCTGCTCCGCATCATTCAGGGGCGGAAGGTCATCTGAGCCCGCGGGAAACAACGGGACGGCCCGTTCAGGCTCGGCTGCGAATCCACTCGCTCAGCCGCGCGAGGTTGACGGGTTTGACGAGATAGTCGTCAAACCCTGCGTCTTTCGCCTCGGCGCGGTCCTCGTCCCGCCCGTAGCCGCTCATGGCCACGATCAGGGCGTTTTTCATTACCGGCATTTCCCGCAGGCGGCGGGCCACCTCGAAGCCGTTCATGCCCGGCAGCCCAATGTCCAGGAGCACCACCTCGGGCAGGAAAACGGCGGCGGCGATGACCGCGTCCGGTCCGGTGAAAACGGTGAGTGTTTCATGCCCCCGCCGCTTCTGCAGAATTGCCAGGCTGCGTGCGGCATCGGCATTGTCATCCACGATGAGCATCCGGCGCGGCCTTTCAGGCGGGCCGGCGGGGAGGGCCACGGGAACCGGCGCAGGAATCGTCGTTCCCAACACAGGCAGCCGGACGATAAACTCGCTGCCCTTGCCCAGGCCTTCGCTGCGGGCCTCCACGCTGCCGCCGTGCAGATTCACGAGGCGCTGCACC
Source organism: bacterium (assembly GCA_031411255.1). Classification (GTDB taxonomy): domain Bacteria; phylum Verrucomicrobiota; class Verrucomicrobiia; order Verrucomicrobiales; family V1-33; genus JANOAS01. Next base: position 24,357 of record JANOAS010000219.1, on the reverse strand, counting down.
AGCGTCAGCCCGATGCCCAGCCCGCCGTGCGCCCTGTCCAGAGAGCGGCTGGCCTGCCTGAACAGGTCGAACACGTGAGGCAGCAAATCCGGTGCGATGCCGTCGCCATCATCCGAAACACGGACGACCACCTGCGGAGGGCCCGCTCCGGTGGCAAGCTCGGCGCTCAGGTTGACGCGGGTTCCGTGGCCGCTGTATTTGCAGGCATTGTTGAGCAAATTGCCAAACACCTGCTCCAGCCGCGTGGCATCAGCACTCAGCACCACGGGCGAATCAGGTTGGGACACCCTCAGTTCCTGGCCCTTCGCGGCACAGCCGGAACGCGCCAGACTCGCCGCTGCGGTGAGGATCGCCTCCAGCGTCACAGGCTGGAGATCCAGTTCTATCTTCCCTTCCGTGATGCGCGAAACATCCAGCAGGTCGTTGATCATTTTCGTCATGTTCCCGATCTGCCGCGCCAGGATGCTCCTCGCCTGCCCGCGCTCCTCATTGCCGGCGTCGTCAGCCCGCAGAATTTCCACCGCGTTGCGCATGGGGGCCAGCGGATTGCGCAGCTCGTGGGCCAGCATCGCGAGGAATTCGTCCTTGCTCCGGTCCGCCCGTGCCAGATCCTCCACCCGGTCCGCCAGCGCCGCCTCCGCCTGCTTGCGCGCCGTGATGTCGGAAATGTTTTCCACCACCGCCGAGGGCCTCCCCTCGCTGTCCCGGTCCAGCGGCTTGCGCACCAGCACGGTGATTTTCCGGCCATCCCGCCTGGTGTGCCTCAGCTCTCCAAACCAGCGGTCCGTGCGGTAAAGCTCCTCGGTAAGTCCCTCCAGCGAGGAAGGAAATTCCGTACGCAGCAGATGATGGCTGATCTTTCCGTACGCCTCCTCAAACGACCATCCGTAAAGCTCCGCCGCCCCCCGGTTCCAGTAGCGGATGTGCCCCTCCATGTCCCGCACGATGATGGCATCGTGGCTCAAATCCAGCATCCGCGCTTTTTCGGCCAGCTCCTCCTCGATCTTCCGGCGACCGGTTATGTCCTCGATGGACAGCACGATGAGCGGTGCCGCGCCGGTGGCCTGGGCCAGGCGGCGTGCATTCAGGATCATGATGCGCAGACCTATTTCCTCAAAGGTGTGCCGCACCTCGAAGTCGGCAATGACCTCCTTTTGCGGCAGCAGCTCCTCCAGCAGCGTGCGCAGGGCGGGGATGTTCCATTGCCCGTTGCCCAGCTCGTAAATCCGCCGGCCGAGCGTGGCAGCGGGGGCGACATGAAAGGTGGAGTAAAAGGCCTCGCTGGCCGTCTCCACGCGAAGGCCGGCATCCAGCACCACCAGCGGGCCGCGCAAGCTGGCGATGATGCTTTCTGCGTAGTCCCTCGCCTGGTGCAGGAAGGCGTTCAGCTGGTTGAGTTCGACGTTCCGGTTGTTCAGCTCGCCATTTACCGTGACCAGCTCTTCATTGCTGGACTGGATTTCCTCCTTCGAAGTTTCCAGCTCCTCATTGACGCTCTGCATCTCCTCATTGGCGGACTGCCCCTCCTCGTTGGCCTGCTGCAGTTCCTCACTGGCGGCCTCATGCTGCCGTATGACGGTCTGCAGGTACTCGTGGGTGGCGGCCAGCTCCTGCGTCAGGCGGGCCACCTCGACCGCCTCCACGCCGCCGGGCTCGGCCTGCCGGCTGCCGCCGGCATCCCCGCCCGCCGCACCTACGGCGCTGGCTGGAGGCTCCTTGAAAAGGACGAGGAATCCGCCTTCTCCGTCCGCCCCTCCCAGGACGGGGACCACCTCCACGACCACCTCGCGGAAGCCGGCCTGGTTCTCACTCTTCACCCGCAGCCCCGCCTCACGGATGGTACGCCGCTCCGCTCCGGCCCGCAGCACCGCGGCACGCACGCCGACGAGCAGCCCGTCGCGCAGCATTTTCAGCAGATGCAGACTGGCCGCCCCGGCAGCAGGCGCCAGGTAGGGGCCGGTGTCTCCGCGGTATTGCAGTATTTCCAGACCGGGGGAAATGAGGACGCCGGGCGGAGTGTAGTTCGCGAGCAGGAGTCGCTCGGCCTCCTTTTGGAGGTCAGGCTGGGAGGATTTCAAGGGAGCCTGCATGATTTTTGGAAAAGGGTCGGCCAAGCCGCTGCGCCGGGAATGAGGGGGGCTCGTATTGGACGGCGTTCCGCTCGCCCGGCGAACAAAGATCTTGTTGCGGGCATCCAGCACGTCGAAAAGCGCCTGGGACGCGCCGGTCGTCTCCGAACTGCCCAGCCACAGGCAGCCGCCGGGTTTGAGCGCATAGTGCAGCAGCGGCATGACCTTCTGCTGCAGCACGGGCTCCAGGTAGATGAGCAGGTTTCGGCAGGCGACCAGGTCCACCCGCGAAAATGGCGGATCGGCCAGGACATTGTGCCTTGAGAAGACACACCGGTCGCGGATGGCCTTGGAGATCCGGTAGCCGCCCTCCACCACAGTGAAGAAGCGCTCCATCCGTGCGGCGGATACATCCTGCACCTCGCTTTTCGAGTACACCCCCGTGCGCGCCCTGGCCACAACCTTGGCGTTTAAATCTGTGGCAAAAATTTGCAGCAGCACCCCGCTGCCTGATGATGCGGCGTACTCGGCGTAGGCCATCGCCAGAGAGTACGCCTCCTCCCCTGTGGAGCAGCCGGGCGTCCAGACCCGCACAGTGTCCCCGGGCGCCCGGTCCTTCACCAGCCTGGGAAAGACCAGCCGGGCCAGCGCCTCGAACGCGCCTGGATCACGGAAAAAACTTGTCACATTAATGAGGATGTCCTGAAAAAGCGCCTCCACCTCGGCTGGCTCGGCTCGCAACCGGGCTTCGTACGCCGTCCCGGTATCGGGCTTGTGCAGTTCCATGCGCCGGGTGATGCGGCGGCGCAGCGTGTTCGCCTTGTATTGGGTGAAGTCCACCCCGGTCGCCTCGTGCAGGATCTGCACGATCCCCGCAAAATCTGATTTCTCCCCGCCACTCTCCTCCTCCGCCGGCACAGACGCGTGGCGGGCGATGCGCACCAGCTCCCCGGCTATTTCCACCGGCCCGAGGACAAAATCCACACAACCGGAAGCCACCGCACTGCGCGGCATGCTGTCGTGCACCGCGCTGTCATCCTGCGCAAACGTGGTGCCGCCGGCTGCCTTGATGGCCTCCAGCCCGATCGTGCCGTCATGCATCGCCCCGCTCAGCACCACACCCACCGCCATGTTCCCGCAGTCTGCGGCCAGGGAGCGGAAAAACAGGTCGATCCCGCGCGGGCTCGGCAGCCGCTCCTGCGGCCGCAGGCGCAGGCAGCCTCCAGCGATGACCATGTCCTGGCCCGGTGGTATGACGTAGACGTGGTCCACCTCCACCTCGGGCTCTCCGCAGTCCGCGCTGACCTCGCACACCTTCAGGGGAGTGCTCCTCGAAAGAATCTCCGTCAGGCTGCTGGCGTGGCCGGGGGCCAAGTGCTGCACGATGACAACGGCCAGTCCCGCGTCCGCTGGCAGCGCCCCCAGCAGCTGGGTCAGCGCCTCCAGCCCGCCGGCGGAGGCCCCCACCCCGACCACCCGAAACGCAGATCCCCCTTTCGGAATTGGCAGATCATTCTTTGTACTGTGGGCATCGGCCGGGACTGGCAGGCGGGCATTCACGGGAAAAACTCCGCGCGGGAGCGGTGACGCAGCCTGCCCCCTGCTCGTCCCCTCCGCAAGGCGGGAAACCGGGTTTCACACCGGGAACCTGGCCAGGAGATTCTGCACCGTCTCCTCCAGCTCCGCCAGATGACCGCGCAGCCGAGCCGCCGCCCGGGTTATTTCCGGATCTGCCGACAGCTCGGAGATCAGCGTCACGTCCAGATCCAGCCCGAACAGGTGGTTCCTGACGTCGTGCACATGCTGGTGCACCACCTTTGGCCAGGACGCGGCGTCCGCTTCATTTGGGGAATTCGGAGGGTCACCATTCATAATGCCGGGATCGCAGGCCCGCGCCCGCAACGACCCCATCCTTCAGGCCCGGATGCCGTCCGCGCAATCAGGAACTCCCCCGGACGGAGGAATCCGCCAGCCGCACCAGGGCGATGCGAGCCCCCACACGGCCAGCACCCCGTCCTCCCCCGCTCCAGGCGGGCCGCCCGGGGTTTTTAAAAACTTCCCCAACCCGCAGCCCAAAGCCGCAAACCCAACCCCGGCGCGCGCCCCTCTGATTTTCTTTATTTTTTGATCAATTTTCTTGCCAGCGGCTGCGAAAAATATTAAGATTTACTGAATTCTTAGAAAACTTAATAAAAAAATATAGTTTGGCCCGTTTTTAGCAACCATTCCATGAAACTTCTCACAGTTTTGGCCCGAACTCCAGTAGTCCCTCACATTTCTGGAAATTTAGATTGCATTAGCTTTACGGTTTGTCTAAAAATCAGAGAATCTAGAAAACTAAAGTTTTTTCCAAAAAAATGACTTTTCATCCAAACCCGCTCCGCAAATGCCGCCCCCAGAGGCGGATGCAGAGGAGTGGCCTCCTGGAATAGCGCCGCCTTAGTTCATTCATCATCAAGGATTCAACCAAAACCCATCCTCAACAAACACGCATGAGAACACAGGCACTCCCCCGCCCCCGCGATCTTCGTCCCCGCGCCACCTGGCTCGGTCACCTGGCCGCATGGCCGGAACGGCTCCGTCACTGGATGGACGACACCTTTGGATCGCTGCCTGCGAAGGAGAACCCGTTGTTTGGCCGTGGTCCCACGGAGCCTGCGGCAGCCCCCTCGGCGTACCACATCCCGGTCATGGCAGAGGAGGTGATGCACTTTCTTGAGGCAAGGCCGAACAAGCTTTACCTCGACGGCACGCTGGGCGGCGGCGGACATACCGAGCTGATTTTAAAGGCTGGCGCCAGCGTCCTCGCGCTCGACCAAGATCCTGACGCGCTGGACTATGCGCGGGAGCGGCTCTCGGAATACGAGGACCGCGTCGCCCTCATCCACATGAATTTCCGCAACTACCCGGACCTCCTGCGCGAGGTCGGTCTGGAGCGAGAGCTGGACGGCATCCTGCTCGACCTCGGGGTGAGCAGCTGGCAGCTGGACACGCCGGAGAGGGGCTTTTCCTTCATGAACGACGGCCCGCTCGACATGCGCATGTCCAAGGAAACCGGCGAGACCGCCGCCGACTGGGTGAACACCCGCAGCGAACAGGAGTTGAAGTTCATCTTTAAGGAATACGGTGAAGAACCCCAGGCGGGACGCATTGCTTCCGCCATTGTGCGCCGGCGGGAGTTGACGCCCTTCGCCACCACCCACCAGCTCGCCACGCTGGTCGAGGAAGTCTGCGGCCGCCGCGGCCCCCGCCACCCAGCCACGCGGGTCTTTCAGGCACTGCGCATCGCTGTAAATGATGAAATGGGCGCCCTCCGCCAGGCGCTGGAGCAGGTGCACCACTGGCTGAAGCCCGGTGGCCGCCTCGTTGTCATCACTTTCCACAGCGGTGAAGATCGTATTGTAAAGCATTTCCTTCAGGATCAAAGCAAACCAAATATAGACCGACCGGAGTGGCCGGCCGCAAGGCCAAATCCGGACTGCCACTACAAGCTGGTCCTGCGCAAGGCCCTGGCCGCCTCCGCCGAGGAGACAGCCCGGAACCCCCGCGCCCGCAGTGCCAAACTGCGCGTCGCCGAACGTCTGCCCAACAATGAACAAGTCATTCAACACGCATCCTGACCGCCGGCTGAGTCCCGCCTGGGTCGTCGCCGTCACCATCGTGCTCGCCACGGCGGGCGGATTCGGCGCGGCCTGGTCAAACGTGCAGAATCTCATAAAACAAAAAACCGCCCAGGCCGCCGACCTGGAAAAGGAGAACAAAGCCCTGGCCGCAGACACCTTTCTCCTCGGCCGCGAACACGAATCCCTCCTCCTCCAGGCCAGCCTCACCCTCGAAGTCCGCCGCCGGGACATTCCGCTTGTGGAGACGATGCCGGAAAAAATCACCCCTGCCCCCGAGGCCCCGACGCTGGAGGGGCTGACCGCAGCCGCCTCCACCACTTCCCCAGCCGCAGCCCATTAATCCCGCAGGCACCACCACCATGCCACGCCCGAACGCCCCAGTCACCACCAGCATCGATCACCAGCTGCGCCGCCGCGCCCTGGTGCTCGCGACCGGTTTTGTGTGCATTTTCAGCGGCCTTTCGTTCCGGCTTTTCCGCCTCCAGGTCGTCGAGCGTGACCGCTACCGCGAGGAGGCCAGCCGCCTCCGCCTCCACCAGATCGCCATGCCTGCACGGCGCGGCGCCATCACGGACCGGAATGGCGAAGTCGTCGCCTGCGACCAGCTCTTTCACAGCCTCATCATCGACAAATACCACCTCCACGATCCCAACCTCGGCCGGCGCACCCTCGCCGAGGAGCAGGGCATCCCGCTCGGCCAGGTGCCCATCCTTTTTTCCGAAAACAAGATCCGCAACGCCAATCTGGAGCGGGCCTTGAGACTTCTCGCCCCCGCGCTTAAAAAATCGACCGAAGAGCTGCGCGCCCTCATCGAGGGGCCCGAAAAGATGGAAATCGAGCTGCTCAAGGACATGGCCGATGCCGACTACCAGCCGTTGAAAGAGCTGGTTGATCGCGAACGTATCGCCGGAGTGAACTTTCGCGAGACGATGCGGCGCCTGTATCCCGTGCCCAACCGGCTCGGGCACGTACTGGGATTTGTTGATGCCGAGAACAAGGGAGTGGAGGGCGTCGAGAAATCGATGAACTCCACCCTCGCCGGCGTGGACGGGTTCCGCGAGATCGAGCGGGACCGGAAGGGCCGCGAACTCAAATCTGAAGAAAACAGCGGCCAGGACCCCAAAGACGGCTCCTGCGTCCAGCTCACCATCCACCTCGCCCTTCAGCAGATCGTCGAGGAGGAACTCTCGCGCACCGACATCCCCAGTGAATTCGCGCCCATCCCGTCCCTCGGGGTGAAAAAGGCCAGCGTCATCATCATGGAGCCCGGCACGGGCGCGATCCTCGCCCTCGCGAACTGGCCCCCCTTTGACCTGGAGAAAAAGCAGACCCGCAACCACGCCGTGGCGGACACCTACGAGCCAGGCTCCACTTTCAAGCTCAACGCCATCGCCGGAGCGCTGGATGCCGGCCTCGTCACACCCCGCACCCTCGTCAACACGCACGGCGGGGAACTCAAGGTGGGCACCACCCTGCTGCGTGACGACCACCCGGCCGACTGCCTGGAAGTCATGGGCATCGCCGCGCACTCCAGCAACATCGGCGCCTACAAGCTCGCCGCCCAGCTCGGGCGCGACCGCTTCAACGGCTACGTGCGCGCCTTCGGCTTCGGCGAGAAAACCGGCGTCGAACTCACCGCCGAGTCCCCGGGCTACCTTCGCCAGCCGGAAAAATGGACCATCGACTCCATGCCGCACCTGGCCATGGGCTACGAGGTCACCATCACCCCGCTCCAGCTCTGCTCGGCCGTGGCCACCATCGCCGGCGACGGCACACGCTGCCGCCCTCACGTCGTCTCCGCCATCACCACTCCGGACGGCCGGATGGTGGAAAAGCGCGAGCCTGAGAAAATCAGCCAGGTTGTTTCCTCCGAGGCGGCAAAAATGGCGCGCCGCTGTCTGCGCGAAGTCGTCATCAAAGGCACCGGCGCCAGCGCCGACCTCGCCGGCTACCCCGTCGCGGGAAAGACCGGCACCGCCTGGAAGTTCATTCCGGGCGAAACCAAAAAGGACAAGGGCCGCTACGATGTGACCAAGCGCAACGTCAGCTTCGCCGGTTTTGCCCCCTACGAAAATCCAGCCCTCGTCTGCCTGGTCATCGTGGACGATCCCGAAACCGCCAAAGCTGCCGAGTTTGGCGCCACCATCGCCGCGCCCGTCTTCCGCCGCGTCATGGAGCGCGCGCTGCCCGCCTGGGGCGTCGCGCCGGATGCCTCCTACCTGCCCGTCAAGTCCTCCCGCGAGTCACCCCTGGCCGGAGCAGCCAAGCCCGCCGCCACCATTTCCCCCGTCCCACCACAGAAGAGCCGGCCCGCGCCGACCCTGCGCGCCCGCCTCAACCCGTAATGAAACTTTCCAGCCTCATCTCCGAACTTCGCGCCATCACCGTCTCCGGTCCCCAGGACCAGGAGATCACCGGTGTGGTTCACGATTCCCGCCGCGTCCAGCCCGGCTCGCTTTTCTGCGCCCTGGCTGGGGGCAAAACAGACGGCGCGAAGTTCATTGAGGAAGCGGTGGAAAAAGGAGCCGTGGCCATCCTCGCCGCCTCCACCCCCACCACCACCGGCGTCTGCTGGCTCCAGACGGCAAATCCCCGCCGCGCCATGGCTGAGGCCGCGGCCATCTTTGCCGGGCGTCCCTCCGCAGCGCTGAAGGTCGCCGGCGTCACCGGCACGAATGGCAAGACGACCATCGGCTTCCTCGTTCACCACCTCATCCAGGCCTCGCGGCACCGCGCCGGGCTGCTCGGCACCGTCACGTACAACGACGGCATCGAGTCCCACACCGCCACGCACACCACTCCCGAGTCTCCAGACCTCCAGGACCTGCTCGCCCGCATGGTCGCCCACCAGTGCTACGGCGTCGCCATGGAGGTCTCCTCCCACGCCCTCGTCCAGGACCGCACCCACGGCATCGAGTTTGACGCCGGCATCTTTACCAACCTCACCCAGGACCACCTCGACTTCCACCAGGGCATGGAGGAGTACTTCAAGGCCAAGGAGCTGTTATTCGAGCACCTCGCCTCCCAGGGTGGGGCGAAAAAGCCCGTCGCCATCATCAACAATGACGATCCCTATGGCCGCCGCCTCGCCACCCGTTTCGAGGGCCGCCTGAAGGTCGTCCGCTACGGCCTCGGCACCGCGTGTGATTTCAAGGCAGGCGGCATCAAGTTTGACTTCAACGGCACCTCCTTTCAGCTGGAGGCCGGCCAGCGCCAGCACCTCGTGCGCACACCGCTCATCGGCCGGTTCAATGTTTACAACTCCCTCGCCGCCCTCGCCGCCGCCGTCGCCTGCGGGCTCAACCTGCGCGAAGCCGTCGCCAACCTCGCCCAGTGCCCGCAAGTCCCCGGCCGCCTGGAAAGCATCGCCGGGAAGCGCAACTTCAAGGTCTTCGTCGACTACGCCCACACGCCGGATGCGCTGGAGAACGCCATCAACACCCTGCGCGAGCTGAATCCGAAGCGCCTCATCACCGTCTTCGGCTGCGGCGGCGACCGCGACCGCGACAAGCGGCCCCGCATGGGCGCCATCGCCGACCAGCTCAGCGACTACACCATTCTCACCTCGGACAACCCGCGTTCCGAATCCCCGGTGGCCATCATCGAGGACATCCAGCGCGGCTTCAAGAGTGACCGCTGCGAGGCCATCGTCGACCGGAAAAACGCCATCAGCCGCGCCATCGAGGCCGCGCGCGAAGGCGACATCATCCTCATCGCGGGCAAGGGACACGAAGACTACCAGATTTTTGCAGACCGCACCATCGAGTTTGACGACCGGGCCGTGGCCCGCCGCTGCCTCGCAGACCACGTCAGCCAGTGAAGCCGTACACCCTCCAGCAGATTGCCACCATGGCCGGCGGCGCCCTCATCCAGGGCGATCCGCAGACCATCGTGCGGGCTGTTTCCACGGACACCCGGGCCATCCCCGCAGGCTCCCTCTTCGTTGCCCTGGCCGGAGAAAAATTCGACGCTCATGACTTCGTCGACTCCGCCTTTTCCGCCGGAGCCGCTGCCGCCCTCGTCTCCCACCGCGTGGAGACCGCCGCGAACCACGCCCTCATACTAGTCCCCGACACCCTCGCCGCCCTCCAGCAGCTCGCCGCCGCCTGCCGCGCCGAACTCGACCTCCAGGTCGTCTGTGTGACCGGCAGCAATGGCAAGACCTCGACCAAGGACTTCCTCAACGCCGTCCTCTCGCAAAAGTTCCGCGTCACCTCCACCCGGGGCAACCTGAACAACCACATCGGCCTGCCCCTCAGCGTCCTTGCTGCGGATGAAACCCACACCGCCGCCGTCTGGGAGCTGGGCATGAACCATTTTGGAGAGATCGCCCCGCTGGCCGCCATCGCCCATCCTCGCCTTGCTGTCATCACAAACATCGGCACCGCCCACATCGAGTTCATGGGCTCCCGCGAGGGCATCGCCCTGGAGAAAGGCCGCCTCGTCGAAGCCATCGGCCAGGACGGCGTCGTCATCCTGAATGCCGATGACGACCAGACCCCCGGCCTCGCCGCACGCACCCGGGGCCGCGTCATCACCGCCGGGCTCACCGCCGGAGACGTCCGGGCGGAAAACATCGACGGTTCCACTTTCGACCTCGTCACCGCGTCAGGCCGCACCCGCATCACCCTGCCCGTGCCCGGCCGCCACATGATCCAGAACGCCCTCCTCGCAGCCGCCGCCGGCCTCGCGCTGGAGATCGATCTGCCCGCCATCAAGGCCGGACTCGAAGGCTCCCGCCTTGCCGGAGGCCGCCTGGAGCGCCAGTCCGCCGGCGGACTGTCCTTCATCAACGATGCGTACAACGCCAATCCAGACAGCATGAAAGCCGCCCTGGAAACCCTGGCCTCCCTCCCCTGCTCCGGCCGCCGCATCGCCGTGCTTGGCCGCATGGGCGAACTCGGCGAGCACGCCGCCGCCGGCCACAAAGCCGTGGGCGAAGCCGCCCGCGCCGTGAACCTCGACCTCCTCGTCACCGCAGGCAGCGACGAGGCCCGCCAGATTTTGCACGGGTTCAATCACCCCGAAAGCGCCCACCACTTCGCCACCCACCGCGAAGCCGCCCAATTTCTCAAAACCATCGCCACCCCGGCCGACCTCATCCTTGTGAAGGGCAGCCGTTCCGCCGCCATGGAAAACGTGATCAAGGAGACCGCCGCCATATGATGTACTGGATCTACCAGCTGACCGAAGGAATGCAAGGGCAGGGACTGCTCTTCAAGCTGCTCAACGTCTGCAAATACCAAACCTTCCGCGCCGCCATCGCATGCATGGTCGCGTTCCTCCTTGTCGTCTTCACCGGTGAGCGCGTCATCCGCCTTCTCATCTCCCTAAAGGTCGGCCAGCCCATCCGCTCAGCGGAGGAGGTGAACAAACTCTTCGAACTCCACGGCCGAAAAAAAGGCACCCCCACCATGGGCGGCATCATGATCGTGGCCGGCGTCCTCTTCGGCACCCTGCTCTGCGCCCGGTGGGACAATCCCTACGTCTGGACCTGCCTCTTCGTCTTCCTCGCCCTCGCCGTCCTTGGCTTCATGGACGACTACGCGAAGGTCGTGAAGAAAAACTCCAAGGGCGTCTCCGCCCGGAGCAAGCTCCTCGTGCAGGGCCTCGTCGCCCTCACCGCAGGCGCCTTCCTCCTCTACTCCCACTACGGGGACAAGTATATCGAGTCGCTCAACCTCCCCTTCCTGAAAGAGCCGCTCATCAAGGATATGGGCGTCTTCGCCCTCGCCCTTTTCGCCGGAGTCATCGTCGGCAGCTCAAATGCCGTGAACCTCACCGACGGCCTCGACGGCCTCGCCACCGGCTGCACCATCACCGTTTCCCTCGCCTACGCCATCTTCTGCTACCTGGTCGGAAATGTGAAGGCCGCCAGCTACCTCCTCATCGAGCACAACGCCCTCACCGGCGAAGTCGCCATCGTCTGCATGGCCCTCGTCGGCGCCGGTCTTGGGTTCCTCTGGTTCAATGCCCCGCCCGCACGCGTCTTCATGGGCGACACCAGCTCGCTCGCCATTGGCGGCCTGCTTGGCACCGTCTCCATCGTCTGCAAGCACGAGGTCACCCTCCTCATCGTCGGCTTTGTCTTCGTCATGGAGGCCATGTCCGTCATGCTCCAGGTCGCCTCGTTCAAGCTGCGCGGTGGCAAGCGCATCTTCAGGATGAGCCCCATCCACCACCACTTTGAGCTGGGCGGCTGGCCGGAGACCACCGTCGTCGTCCGCTTCTGGATCCTTTCCCTCATCTGCGCCCTCGCCGGGCTTGCCACTCTCAAGCTCCGCTGATCCCCATGTCACTCGCCGGAAAAACAGTTGCCGTTCTCGGTCTCGGAGCCAGCGGGCTCGGAGCCGCCCGGCTGGCTGCGTCCCTCGGGGCGTCCGTCTCCGTGTTCGACTCCGGCTCTGGACCAAAGATGGAGCAGGCCGCCGCCGCCCTGCGTGCGGAGGGCATCACCGTCCACCTCGGCGCGACCGCTGGTGAAAAATTCGACCTCGGCGTGCTCAGCCCGGGCATTGATCCCGTGTCCGCCCTGCCTTCAGCCTTCACTGCCGCAGGCACGCCGGTCATTGGAGAAATTGAGTTCGCCTGGCAGCACCAGAAGCAGCCCGTGGTCGCCATCACCGGCACCAATGGCAAGTCCACCACCACCGAGCTGATCGCCCTCCTCCTCAATGCCGGCGGCCTGCGCACCCTGCCCTGCGGCAACCACGGACGCGCCTTCTCCGACGTCGTCCAGGCCTCCGTGCCGCGGGAGGTGAACACCGTCGAGGTCAGTTCCTTTCAGCTCGAAACCATCACCACCTTCCACCCCCGCGTGGCCGTGTGGATGAACTTCGCCCCGGACCACCTCGACCGTCACCCCACCCTCCAGGCCTACTTCGACGCCAAGGCCCGCATCTTTGAAAACCAGACGGCGGACGACTGGGCCGTGGTGAAGCTGGAAGACGACCGCCCGAAAAACCTCAAGGCGCAGACCCTCACCTTCAGCGCCTACTCGGACGGCGGGGATTTCGCCCTGCAGGGCGCCCACATCACCTTCCGCGGAGAAAAAGTGCTCGACTACTCCGCCATGAAGCTGCGCGGGCGGCACAACGCGGAAAACCTCATGGCCGCACTCGCGGCCGGTCGCGCCTATGGCATTTCCTGGGAGACCATGGCCGCCGCCGCCGCAGACTATCGCGCCCCGCGCCACCGCTGCGAACTCGTCGCCGTCGTCGACGGGCGCGAGTTCATCGACGACTCAAAAGCGACCAACCTCCACGCCCTCGAAAGCTGCCTGCGCTCGCTGCCCGGTCCTCTCGTCCTCATCGCGGGCGGCAAGGACAAGGGGCTCGACTTCGCCCCCATGCGCGACACGGTGGCCGCCTGCGCCTCCCACGTCCTCGCCATCGGCCAGCTGCGCGGCCACCTTCAGGAGGTCTGGGGCTCCGCCGTCACCGTCGAGCCGTGCGACGACCTGCCCGCCGCCGTTCGCCGCGGCCACCAGATCGCCCGCCCAGGCCAGATCGTCCTCCTCTCCCCCGGCACCTCGTCCTTCGACATGTTCACCAGCTACGAGCACCGCGCCCAGGTTTTCATCGACTCAGTTAACGCCCTCCTTTCAAAAGCCTAACCCAATCACAAAATGAGCACACCAGCAGATCCAGCCCCCCGCTGCAGCCGCCGCAAGGCCAGCACCCACAAGCTCTCCCTTGAGGGAGTCTCCGGCGACGACCTCGACACCGACGTCTCAAACGTCCGGCTCTCGCGCATCTTCGCCGTCGTCCTCGCACTCCATGTCCTCACCATCGGCGGTTTCATGGTGTTCGAACTCGTCCGCGACAAGTCCCCGCAGACGTCTCCGTCGCGCAGCAAATCCTCCTCCGCGTCATCCTCCTCCAAACCCAAGCCGGCCGCACCCGCACCCTCCGCCACCCGGCCCAGCCTGACGGATTCCGAGCATGGCGACTGCACCGAGTACCTCGTCGGCAGCGGCGAGACGCTGGCCACCATTGCCGCCCGCACCGGCATCACAGAGGAGGAAATCCGCCGGCTCAACCGCCTCGATGAGTTTGGCCTCCAGTCCGGATCCAAGATCCTCCTGCCTCCCGGCGCGACGGTGAAGTCCGGTGGTGATCCCACCAGCCACCTCGCCGGCATTTCCCTGCCAGACCCGGAGAAATCCAGCCCCGCAGTCAACAGCGAAGACCGCCTCTCCAAGCCAGCCCTCCCGGCCGAGCCCGCAGATGCCGGCACCACGCAAAAGGAAATCCCCATGGGCAAGCCGGTCCGCCCCGCCGAACTCGTCGACACCCCGCGTGAGCCGGCACGGCCTCGTGAATCTGCCGACACGCCCAAAGCCCCCGCGCCCCGCACCCCGGCTCCCCGCGCCCGCATCGCCGAGGGCGAGGTGAAAAAAGAAACCCGTGAAAGCTCCGGCAGCAACGGCAAGGCCGTCGGCGTCGTGCTCAAAACCCACGTCGTCACCGAGGGCGACACCGCCTACAACATCGCCAAGCGCAACGGCATCAAGCTCGACGATTTCCTCAAATACAACAAGATCGATCCCACCAAAATCCACCCCGGCCAGGTGTTGAAGATCCCGGCGAAAAAATAGCCGTTCACGCAGTCACCAGTCCCACACCCAGCACCCTACCATGTCCCAGCGCGCCGGTTCCATTCTCCTGACAGTCGTCATCATGCTCGTCACCCTCGGGCTGGTCATGCTCGTGAGCACCGGAGCGTGGTCGGAGGACGCGAAGATCGACCTCTACTTTGACGTGAAGCGCCAGTTCCAGTGGCTCTGCGTCGGCACTGGGGCCTGCATCTTCTTTGCCCTGGTGGACTACCATGTGTGGGAAAAATGGGCAGCCTGGATCTTTGGCATTGCCTGCCTGCTGCTGCTCTGCTGCTTCGTTCCCGGTGTGGGCATGCGGCTCAATGGCGCAGCACGCTGGGTGCGCGCCGGCGTGGCCGCCCTCAGCTTCCAGCCTTCAGAGCTGGCAAAGCTGGCCACCATCTTCTTAGTGGCCAAATGGTATGGCAGCATCGAGACAGAATGCCGCACCTGGTGGAACGGATTTCTCCGCCCCCTCGGCATGATTGTCCTTCCTGTGCTCCTCATCTCAGCCGAGCCCGACATCGGTACAGCCGCCGTGCTCGGCTCCGTCGGTCTCGCCATCATGTTCGCTGCGGGGGCCAGGCTGCGCGGGGTCGGTTCCGTCCTTCTCATGGGCGCCCTCGCCATCGCCGCCGCCGTCCGCTTCATCCCGAACCGCCTTGAGCGCTTCACCGCCTTTCTCCACCTGGACAAGGTCGAGTACCAGCAGGGCCTCGGCCTCCAGCAATACCGCGCCCTCCTCGCCTTCGGCACCGGCGGCATCGGCGGCGCCGGACTGGGCAATGGAGCGCAAAAAACCGTCCTCCCTTACGCCCACACGGACTTCATTTTTCCGATGATCGGCGAGGAACTCGGCCTCTGGGCCACCCTGCTCGTCGTCTTCTGCTTCGTCGTGCTCCTCGTCACGGGTCTGCTCATTTCCCTCCAGGCCCCGGACCGCTTCGGCAAGCTCACCGGCATCGGGCTCGTCACCATGCTCGGCCTTCAGGCCGCGCTGAACATCGCCGTCACCACCGCCTGCCTGCCGAATAAAGGCTTGCCCCTCCCCTTCATAAGCTACGGCGGCTCAAACCTCGCCTGCTGCCTCGCCGCCGTCGGACTCCTTTTAAACATCCACCGCCAGGGCCGTCACTCCGCCCCGGCCCTCGCCGGTCAGGCCTCAGGCGCCCGCGTCATGAACCGCGCTTGAGCCCGGCCTCCCGCCCTTTTTGGAAAAACCCGGAACCGTCCTCGTGGCGGCTCCGGGTTTTTTCGTTCACGCCGGCGCCAGGGCGTCGATCTTCGCCAGCTCGTCTGTGGTGAAATCCAGGTTCTTCAGCGCGCCCACATTTTCCTCGATCTGCGCCACACTGCTCGCGCCGATGAGCACGCTCGTCACCTCCTTGCGCCGCAGCACCCACGCCAGCGCCATCTGCGCCAGCGCCTGCCCGCGCGCGTCGGCCAGCTTCTTCAGCTCCCGGATGCGCGCGATGTTCTGCTCCACCTCGCCCAGCTGGAGAAAGCCGTGCTCCTTCGCCGCGCGGCTGTCTGCGGGCACTCCGGCCAGGTATTTTTCCGTCAGTTGCCCCTGCGCCAGCGGGCTGAAGGGAATGCAGCCGATCTCCAGCTCGCCCAGCGTTTCCAGCAGGCCTCCGGACTCCGGCTCCCGCACCAGCATCGAGTATTTCGGCTGGTGGATCACGCACCGCATGCCCATGTCCCGCAGGATCGCCACCGCCCGCCGCGTCTGGTAGGCCGTGTAGTTGGAGAGGCCCACGTAGAGCGCCTTTCCGCTGCGGTAGGCGTGCTCCAGCGCGCTCATCGTTTCCTCCAGCGGCGTGTCCGGGTCCGGGCGGTGGGAATAAAAGATGTCCACGTAGTCCACCCCCAGCCGTTTCAGGCTCTGGTCCAGGCTGGCCAGCAGGTACTTCCGGGAGCCCCACTCGCCATACGGTCCGGGCCACATCAGGTAGCCTGCCTTGCTGGAAATGATCAGCTCGTCCCGCAGCCCGCGGAAGTCCTGCGCCAGGATGTGGCCGCAGTTCCGCTCCGCCGCACCCGCCGGCGGGCCGTAGTTGTTGGCAAAGTCAAAGTGCGTGATCCCTAGGTCAAAAGCCCTGTGCATCATCTTCCGCGCCTGCGCCGGATCATCCACATCGCCAAAGTTGTGCCAGAAGCCGAGGGAAACGGCAGGCAGCTTCAGCCCGCTCGCGCCGCAGCGGCGGTAGGGCATGGCATCGTAGCGGGCGGGGCAGGGTTCGTAGGCGTCGGGCAGGTTCTGGTTCATGGTGGGAAAATGGGCTGGCGTGGACCGCCTGGCTGGTCATGGTAGCGGTCCATCCCCACCCGTCATGGAAAAAAAGAAAACTGTCAAAATCAACAAACCCCCGGTCCTGTTTAAAGAGACCCAGAAGATCATCGCCGGCCTCGAAAAGAAGCTCGACGGCGCCTTCCTCGCCTACTGGACCAGCGGCAACGGCTCCGTCTGCCACAACGACGTGGCCGGATTCTACGAAGTCTTCCGCCACCTCGGGCCGAAGAAGCGCATTTACCTTTTCATCAAATCCAGCGGCGGCAACCCCCAGGCCGCCCTGCGCATCGTGAATCTCCTGCGCCAGTTCGCGCAGAACATCATCGCCCTCATACCGCTGGAGGCCGCCAGTGCCGCCACCATGATCAGCCTCGGCGCGGACGAGATCCGCATGGGCCCGCTCGCCTACATCACCGCCGTGGACACCTCCCTCACCCACGACCTCTCTCCTGTGGACCGGAACAACGGCCTCGTCTCCGTCAGCCAGGACGAGCTGAACCGCGTCCTCAAACTCTGGCGCGCCTCCGCCCCGGCCGAGGACTCGAACCCCTACACGAACCTCTACACCCACATCCACCCCCTCGTCTTCGGGGCCATCGACCGCGCCAGCTCCCTCTCCATCAAGATCTGCGAGGAGATCCTCTCCTACCACGTGGAGAACAAAAAAGAGCGCGAGCGCATCTCCACCCACCTGAACAGCGCCTACCCCTCCCACGGCTACCCCATCATGCTGCGCGAGGCCACCCGCATCGGCCTCCCCGTCCACGAACTCGACGGCACCCTCAACGACGAACTCATCGCCCTCAACAGCCTCTACTCCGAAATGGGCCAGCGCGCCCTCACCGACTACGACGAGCTGAACTACCACGACCACGAGATCCTCAACATCATCGAGGGCCGGAACATCCAGTTCAACTACCAGAACGACAAAGACTGGCACTACCGCAAGGAAGAGCGCCGCTGGATCCCCATGAACGACCAGAGCGCCTGGAACAAAATCACCCTCGTCAACCGCGTGATGAAGTCGACCAAGTTCCACATTCGGTAGGGCCGCCCGGCTGCCGGGAAGCGTGCGCGAAGGCGCAGGCGCGGGACTGTAAAAAATAGCCCTTTATTTGCTGCACCTTCTCTCCTTTCGTGCGCAGCTTCAGCCGCTCCACGCCATGACCTCCTCAACTGCAGTTCCAGACTCCCAGCCGCAACCTGTTTTGCCCATCTGGGCCATCTGGGAAAATCCCATCTTCATCCGCTACACCCGCTCCCGGCTGCGGACCCAGTCCTTTGCCTTCGCCGCCACCTTCTGGCTCATCATCGCCGCGTTTTTCATGTTCGGCACCAGCGCCTGGTCCACCTACCGGGAGCACGCCATGCCGGTGGACGCCGCCCGCGCCGCCCTGGGGCCATTGATCATCCTGCAGGCGTTCATTCTGCTCCTCATCGGCACCGGCTCCGTGGCCAGCGGCATCGCCCAGGAGACTGACGAAGGCATGGGCGAGTACCAGAGGCTCACCCCCCTCACCCCACTGGCAAAAGTGCTCGGCTATCTCTTCGGCCTGCCGGTCCGCGAGTACGGCATGGTCGCTCTGACGATGCCGCTGGCCGCCTGGTGCATCTGGTCAGGGAATGTTCCCGCACGAGTCTGGCTCAGCGTCTACGGAGTCCTTTTCACCACCGCGCTTCTTTACCATTCGCTCGGGCTGGTCTGCGGGTCCCTTTTCAAAGGCGCCCGCCGGGTCGGGTGGGCAGCGCAAATCATCGTCCTGTTCCTTAATTTCGTCCTGCCGCTGCTCTCAAATGTCGGCCTCGTGCTCTTCAAATACCTGACTGTCGAGCCAACCATCCTGGAGCATCTCGTCCCCCTCATGCCCAAGGGCACCGTGCTCGCCGCGCTCTCGTCCAGGATTCACGAGGTGCGCTTTTTCAGCCACCGGCTGTCAGAGACCTCCTTCACCTGGGTGATGCAGGGCTCCATCATCCTTACCTTTGTCGTCATGCTCTGGCGGCGGTGGAGAAACGCGGAGTCCCACATCCTCGGCAAGGGCTACGCCGTGGGCCTCATGATCTGGCTTCAGTTCATCATGCTGGGCAACGGCCTGCCCCTCATCGAGAGCGGCCGCGTCTTCCCCTCGCTCGCATCCATCCCGACGCTGCCAAAAAACTTGAAAGTGATGTCAGGCAGCGAGCTTTTGCCGGTTCTTTCCATTTACGGACTCGTCGGCCTGCTCATCACCCTGCTGCTGGTCACCGTCATCACGCCGGACAAGCAGGTACAGATCACAGCGCTGCGCCGGTCTCAAAAACTCAGCCTTCGCCTCGTCCCGCCCTTCTCGGATGGTGCCACCTCCTTCTGGTTCGCACTCGTTCTGTCCGGCCTGGCCGCGGGCGGCTGGATTGTCTTCAGCCGGGCTCTCCTTGCCTCCTCCTGGGCGGCTCATCGCGAACTGCCCACCGCCGCTTTCTGGGTGCTGCCGCTTGTCATTCTCCTTCCCTCTCTCTGCTGGCAGTCGCTGAATGAAGCCCTCGGAAAGCGCTGGGCATTCTTCACCGCTCTCTTCGGCGGATTGACCCCGCTGCTCATCGCTGTGGTGCTCGCAGCCAAAAAGGACTGGCGTGATCCCGCCGCCCTCATCGGCAGCATTTCGCCCCTCACAGCCCCTTTCACCGGCATGACTCGCCTGCTTCCCGCTCTGGCGGAAAAGAGGGCGGAAATCGAAATCGAGGGCTTCAACATCTGGCTCAGCCTCTCCCTCACCGCCTGCGTCGCGCTCGTCGTCATCCTGGTCCGGTCGAAAATTCGCCAGCGGGCGGATTCCGCCGCCCAGCCCCTGCCGCCAGCCACTTGATCAGGTGCCGGCGCTGTCCGGCGTCCCCAAACCCACCAGCCGCTTCACGATTTCCCCCGCCGCCAGCAGCCCGAAGGTGCCCGTGACAAACACCGCCGCCCCGTAGCCGCTGGCGCAGTCCATTTTCAGGCTGCTCTCCGGCTCCGCCACCGCGCGGCACGTGCCGTCCGCCCACGGGTAGACCGGCGGCTCCGCGGAAAAAACCGCCGGCACGTCAAAGAAGACACCCTCCCCGCCCTCAAAGCCGTAGTCGCGCCGCAGGCACCGCCGCACCTGGCGCAGCAGTTCATCGTGCCCGCTGCGGCCCATGTCCTCCACGCGGATCTGCGTGGCGTCCCGCTTCCCTCCCGCACTGCCGATCGTCAGCACCCGCAGCCCGCGCGCCCGGCATCCGCCAATGATCGCCGCCTTGATCGACATCCGGTCCACCGCATCCACCACAAAGTCATACCGCCCCTCCAGCAGCCGGTCCGCCGTGGACTTCGTGAAGAACTCCGCCACCGCCGTCACCCGGCACTCCGGATTGATCAGCCACACCCGCTCCGCCAGCACCTCCACCTTTGGCCGGCCCACCGTGTCCGCCAGCGCGGGCAACTGCCGGTTGGTGTTCGTCACACAGACGTCGTCCAGGTCGATCATAGTGATCGCCCCCACCCCGGAGCGCGCCAGCCCCTCCACCGTCCACGAGCCCACCCCGCCAATGCCGATCACGCAGACATGCGCCACAGCCAGCCTCGGCAGTGCCTGCGCTCCGTAGAGCCGGGCCAGTCCGGAAAAGCGCTGTTCGTACGGAGACATCGGGAAAAATGCAGCGCCGGCAGGCGGAAAAGCCGGGCCGGTTATTTCGACCCCGCGACCCAGGCCTCCATCGCCTCGCGCGTGATCACATACTTCATGCCGCAGCGCGGGCAGCGCATCCGCAGCAGTGCCTCGTCGCCGAAGAGCCCCTCCGGATCACTCCGCATGGCCGTGGCCAGCGTGCCCAGCATCCGCTCCTGCGTGCAGCCGCACTCCCACTTCAGCACCCGCGTCTCCAGCAGGCTCAGCGTCTCGTTTTTGTCCACATCCCGGATGACCGCCTCCGTCAGGCCGTCAAACCACTCCATGTCGCACTGCGGCTGCGCCGTCACCATCACGAAGTCCTCCTCCCCGTACGCGAAATACCGCGCCGGCCGCTGCTCGCTGTTTTCATAGAACCGCTCCACCGCGCGAAATGCGTCACTTCCCTCAAACTCGACCGAACTCCGGCGCGGCGCCTCGCCCGGCTTCACCAGGTCGCTGAAAAAAATGTTCCTTCCCGCATCCTTCGCCTCATCGCTGAAAATCTGGCCCGTCACCGTGCCAAGCGAGTTGTTCCCCGTGACAAAAAGATTCAGCAGCGGCTGCTGAAAATGGATCGTCCACGCACACACCTCGTGCCACGGACGGGAAGCGCAGTGGAGACAAAGCGCCGCCAGCGCCTCTTTGAACATTTCATCATGCTGCGGAGCATGCTGCAGGCCCAGCTGCCCCTGGTGCAGGTAGTAGTCCATGAACAAGTCGCCAAACTCGGCTCGGGCCACCAGTGCATTGCGGCCCCGCACGAAATACGTGCGGACAGAGATCGGGCTGGCTGAGTCGTCTGCTTCCATGGGAAAAGCCGATGCCCTATGCGGGAGAACCGCCGGAGCAAGCGGAATATTCCCCGGAACCGCCAAAATCAACGTCCCGGGCTCAAAAACCCTGGAGCCGCTCCTGGGCCGGCGTCGTCTTTTTGTCCTTGGGATCCGGCGTCACCGCGTTCTCCGGCGCTTGGAATTTGATGTTCAGATTGTCCCGCAGCGCCTGGCGGATCCTCTCCTCCCGCCTGGCCTCCAGCCCCTTCAGGCTGGCCGCCGTGCAGACCTCCAGCCGCATGTCCAGCCCGAAGACAACCGACACCGCCACGATCCCCGCATTCTTCGTGATCCAGAAAGTCCGGTCCCCGATCTTGTCCCCCTCGCGCAGCTTCCAGTCAGACTCCGGCGCATTCGCCATGAGAAAGACGTCCCTCTCCTCCCGGTTCATGCCTGGGCGGTGGTAGACGATGTGCCACGCCTTCCCCTCATTGTAGTGCACAGTGATGAGCACGTTGGCTTTTTCAAACAGGTCCACCTCCGCATCACTCCCCGGGATGTAGGCCGAAGCCGTCTTCACCAGCTTGCCATAGCGCGTCACACACTGCTCGCGCGTCTCTCCCAGCCTGGCCTGGGCAGGGGCGGGCAGCAGCACCACCGCCATGGCGGCGGCGGCAAACAGGGCGGAAAAGGAGCGCTTCATGGTGGTTGGGAGACGTTTCAACACGCGCAAACTGAGCCCGGAGGGCGGCTGAGTCAAGGCCCCTGCTTGCGGTAAAGCCCAAATGGCCGCACCGTGCCCCCTTCCACGCCCATTCATGACCGACTCCTTCACCAGCCTCCTCCCCGAAGAAATTGAATCCAACCTCGCCGCCCTCGGCGAGCCGAAATTCCGCGCCAAGCAGGTGCTGGAGTGGATCTACCGCAAGCGCGCCACGGATTTTTCCCAGATGAGCAACCTCGGTGCCTCCCTGCGGGAGCGCCTCGCCGCCGGGCCTCCTCTCCGCACCCTCAGCCTCGTGCGCACCCAGGGCTCCGCGGACACCACCCGGAAATTCCTTTTCCGCCTTCACGACGGCCGCTTCATCGAGTCCGTCCTCATCCCCGCCTCCCCCGCACTCTACGGGGAAACATCGGACCGCCAGACCCTCTGCGTCAGCACCCAGGTCGGCTGCGCCATGGACTGCAAATTCTGCGCCAGCGGCCTCGCCGGCCTCACCCGCAACCTCACCGCCGGGGAGATCGTCGAGCAGATCCTCCAGGCCGAGGCCATTTCCGCAGACCGCGTGGACAACCTCGTCTTCATGGGCATGGGAGAGCCCCTCGCCAACCTCAACAACCTCCTCCGCGCCCTCACCATCCTCAATTCCCCCTGGGGCGTCGGCATCGGCGCGCGCCACATCACCGTCTCCACCAGCGGTCTCGTCCCCCAGATTAAAAAACTCGCCGACCAGCCGCTCCAGATCCGCCTCGCCATTTCCCTCCACGGCGCCAGCGACGAGGTGCGGGAGAAAATCATGCCCGTGAACCGCAAGTACAACCTCGACGCCCTCTTCGAGGCCCTGCGCTACTACACCAGCAAGAAAAAGCAGATGCTCACCCTGGAGTACATCCTCATCGAGGGCGTCAACGACTCCCCCGAGCAGGCCAGACTCCTCGCCCGCCGCGCCCGCTCCCTCACCGCCAAGGTCAACCTCATTCCCTACAACACCGTCGAGGGCCTCCCCTGGTCCCGTCCCGGCGAGCCCGAGCAGGACCACTTCCTCGCCATCCTCGAAGCCGAAGGCATCACCGCCACCCTCCGTCGAGAAAAAGGTGGCGACATCGACGCCGCCTGCGGCCAGCTCCGCCTCCAGGAGGAAAAAGCCGTCGCCGCCCAGGCCGCGGAGGATCAGGAAGCCTCCGGCGCGGAGTAATTCCAGCAGCCCGCTCCCGCCTGCGCCTGTCACACGCGAAAATTCAAGCTGCCAGCCTCCCGCAGAGGAAGCGCTGTGATCTTGTCCGTCAATTCGTAACGCAGCGTTCCCGGATGCACCACCCACAGGTGTTCCAGCTTCAAATCCTCTAGCGCGATACGCATCGACTTGGTGGTTGATGGAGCGTCACTGCACTTGAATTCAAATCCCCAGCGCCTCCCGCGCCTGAGCAGCAGGAGGTCCAGTTCCGCACCGCGCTGGGTGCCGTAGAAATAGGCCTCAGCCCCCCCGTGGGCGACCAGAACCTGCTCCAGCGCGAACCCCTCCCAGCTGGCTCCATATCTGGGATGCATTTGCAGTTCCCCCATCTCAGACAGGCCCAGCAGGTGGTGCAGCACACCGCTGTCCCTCAGGTAAACCTTGGGCGACTTCACCAGGCGCTTCCCCAAGTTTTCAAACCAGGGTGGCAGCACCCTGGCCATGAAGGTCCCGGCCAGCAGATCCCTGTAGTGATTGATCGCCATCACGCTGACGTCCATGGAACGGGCCAGCTCGGCCCCGTTCCACGTCTGGCCATGGTAGTGGGCCAGCATCCGCCAGAATCTGCCCAGCGTTGCCGGCGCAACGCGGACTCCCAACCCGGGAATGTCCCTCTCCAGAAAGGTCCTCGTGAATCCGTCCATCCACCGTTCCCAAGCCCCGGTAGACGGAGCGAGATAGGCGCGCGGAAAGCCGCCCCGCATCCACAGCCTGTCCTGCTCACCGCCACCCGTTTCCTGGAGCGAAAATCCCGCGACATCCACAAATTGAATGCGTCCCGCCAGAGTTTCAGAAACTCCCCTGATCAGTTCCCAGGACGCGCTGCCAAGCAACAGAAACACCGCCTGCCGCTCCCGTCTGTCACACAGCGGGCGCAATACCTCAAACAGCCCCGGCATCCGCTGCACCTCATCCACAATGACCAACCCCCGCCTGTCCCCCAGGATTTTCCCGGGGTTTGCCTGCAGCGCTTCACGGGCGGCCGGATTTTCCAGGTCAAAGATCACGGAATCGCCCTCCCATTGGGCCGCGATTTCCTGAGCCAGAGTGGTTTTACCCACCTGCCTCGCCCCAAGGAGCGCCACAACGGGCACCTCTGTGAGCTGCTGCCGAATGGAATCCAGCAACCTTGCTCGTTGGATTGATTGTTGCATATCGTATGTCTACCATACGATATACAACAATAAAGCGCGAATTTATCGGAAACCCACAGCAGGACGATTGAGCCTCCCGGCATCCGCCACGGCTGTGCAGGCGTAAATATCTGTGAATTGACACATCTCCCGCCCTCCCTATGCTGGGGGCTGAGCCAATCATTCATTGTGCGGATGAGGCCCCTGTTCCCGTTCCGTCCCTCTCCGCCTCCCATCCATGCTGACG
>JANOAS010000218.1:0-4494 GCA_031411255.1 bacterium | reverse complement strand
TCATCCCCCACACCCGCGCCGTCACCAGCCTCCAGGCCGCCCGCGCCGGAGCCCGGGTGAACCTGGAGTTCGACGTCCTGGCGAAGTACGTCCAGCGTGCCATGGATGTCCGCTGGAGCAGCGGGTTGCCCGGCGGGCCTGGTGAGGGGTGATGCCCGGCGGTTGCTGCCTGCTCCGGTGCAAACCCCGAAACCACCCCGGCGGAAAATCTCGACACGCCCGCAGCGCCATGGATAATTCGGGCGACCAACCCTGAAGCTATGAAATCCCGCGCGCTATTTTTTCTCTTTATCTGGATGCCCGCTCTCCTGCCAGCTGCGGAGATCCATGACACCATCCAAAGCGGGGATCCTGCCAGAGTCGCTGCATTGATTCAGAAAGACTCCGGGCTGCTCAAGCAAAAGAACGCCGATGGCGACCAACCCCTCCACCTGGCCGCGAAGCAGGGTGACGCCGGCATGATCGAACTCCTGCTGAATGCGGGAGCGGACGTGAATGCCAGGGGCGCAAGGGGCTGGACGCCGCTGCACTACGCCGGCGCCAGCGACAGCAAGGAGGCCTGCCTTGCCCTGCTGAATAAAGGAGCTGATCGCAGCGCCCCCAATGAAGCCTCCCAAAAGCCCGAACAGACCGCCAAGGTTTTCACCAAATATGTCATCAAAGAGTACAACCCGCAGATGGCCGGGGCGGACAAACTCTTTGCCGCCATCGAAACCGGCGAGGCGGAGACGGTCAGGGCGCTCATCGCCGCCAGCCCGAAAATCCTCCGGGCGCAGGACGGGCGGGGCAGCACAGCCCTCGTTCTTGCGGCCGGAACGAACAAGCCGGAGCTGGTCCAACTGCTCCTCGAAGCGGAGCCGGCTGCGAAGGAGCATGCTGGCGAGCGCTACAAGGCGCTGACAGCAGCCGCGAAAGGGGGGTATTTGGAGGTGGTTAGCCTTCTCCTGAAACACGGTGCCGCTGTCAATCCGCCGCATTCCTCCGCCGTGCAGGATTCCACACCACTCAGCGCGGCTGCCTTCACCGTGGAGCCAACCGCCGCCGGGGCACAAGCGCTCTCCGCGATGCTGGCCGGCACGAATTCTTTACCCGCCGGCTCGCAAGATCGGGCTTCGCTGAGGGAAATGGCAGGCAATTTGAAGTCCCGCAAACCGGATGTGTTCGGCGATTCGATTCAGGAAACAGTGGCTCGCTGGTTCAAGGCGGCGCCTGAACCCGTCAGGGAAGCCAAGCGGGCCATTCTGCGGCTGCTGCTGGAAGCCGGTGCCGATCCGAAGAAGGATGATTCAGTGCTCGTCTCGGCGTCCACGTCGGGTGAAACGGAAATGGTTCGTCTCCTGCTGGAGCGCGGTGCGAATCCCAACGCGGAACAGAAAGGTGCAGCCTCGGGTACGGCGATCAGTTATGCTGTCGCGGTCAATGCACCACTGCCGTTGATTCAGCAACTTCTGGCTGCCGGGGCGGATCCGCTTCGCGTCGCGAACCCGGATTCCTCCCTTGGTGCTTCCGCGCTCTCGATTGCGGTCCAGTTTAAGAACAAGGATGCCATCGACGCGATTCTCGGCTCATTGAAGCCGGGCAAACTGCCCGAGGCGCGACACTTTGAGGTGTTCGAATCGCTGCTGCGCGGTGACCCCGCCTGCGTGCGCCGGGCGCTGGACGGCGGATTCAAAGTCAATGCCAGGGGGGCAGCCGGGTGGACGCCGCTGAACAGAGCGGTGCAAATGGCGAATCCTGAGGTCGCGAGCTTGCTGCTCGATGCCGGTGCCGATGTGAAGTCCAGGGATCCGGCTGGCTATACGCCGCTCCACACCGCTGCGGAACGTGGACGGGCGGAGCAAATCACGCTGCTCTTGAAACACGGCGCGGACCTCGAAGCAAGGACGCACAAGGACGGAACGGCGGTGATGGTTGCCTGCAGCCCTGACGGAACGGAGGAAGCCGTGGCCGCGCTCGTCAAAGCCGGGGCCAAAATTGATGCGCACGATGAGGAGGGATACACCGCTCTGTGGCACGCCGCCATGCTTGGCAGGCAGCGGATCGTGCGCCGGCTGCTGGAGTCCGGTGCCGACCCAAACCACACCGACAGGCAGGGATACAGTGTTCTGGGAACGGCGGCTGCCGGTCCGGTGGACTCAAAGCTTGCCCCCGCAGAAGGGGGCTTTCAAAAACGGAGCCGATCCAATTTAGGCTCGAAGGAGGATTATGTCGAATCGGCCAAATTGCTGATCAAGCATGGGGCCAAAGTCGATGGAACCGGCGAAGGGAGCATCTATCTGCCGCTCTATCTGGCCTTGTCCGGTGGGTTTAAAGAGATGGCCGATCTCCTTCTTGAGAATGGCGCGAAAGTGGACCTCGTGGGAAAGGACCGGCGCACGCCCATTCAGGGCGCCGTGCTGGGCTGCATTCCTGAATTGTTGGAACGCGTCATCGCCCTCGGCGCAAAGCCGGACACGCTGGTCAATGATGATGAGAGCACAGTGCTCCATGCCGCTGCCGCAACCAACAAGCCGCTAATGGCCGAAATCCTCCTGAAACACGGCGCCAGGGTGAACGCGAAATCGATCACGGGGGTGACACCACTCTTGAACGCGGTGTCCCGCAACGATGCTGAGACCGTTCGCATCCTGCTCAAGTACGGTGCGCGTCCTGACATCGCGGCCCTGGATGGAATGACCCCGCGCGCTCTCGCCGCGAAGATTAATCGAAGCGAGATCCTGAGCATGCTGAAGACCGCGAAGTAGCCTTTGCCAGCCCGGTTGCCGTCCTTGCCATGCTTTGGTGAGACCAAGGGCATCCAGCCGTGCTTCACGGGATGGACGGCCCAATCCGGGGGATGTTAGCTGTCATTGTGGTGGATGGATTGTTCATTGCGCGAAATCCTGCCCTTGGGTCGACGGGAGCCGGCGGAAGGCTGCGTTTGGTCCGCAGCCTCCGCTCTCCGCCTGCCCGTCTCCCTCACGGCGACACCGACACCGTCACAATGTCCGTGAACCCGCCCACCGGCCCGTGATCGCCGGAGGGCTGGAGGCGGTACTCGCGCTGCTCCGGCTGGCCGGGCACGAGCAGCGGGCGCTCGTCCAGGTAGGGGCTGACGATGGCCCGCAGCTTCCCGCTCGCGGCCATTGTCGGCACGCTCAAACGCAGGCTTCAAGGCTACTGGAACTACTACGGCGTGATCGGGAACTCGGAGCGCCTCACGCGCTACGCACACGAGGTCAAAGGACTCGTGTTCAGATGGCTGAATCGGAGGAGTCAGCGGAAAAGCTACACCTAGCCGGCATTTACTGCGGCCCGGGAAAGCTGGAAGCTGCCCCCGCCCGCCATCACCGAAACCCCGCCGCTGAGATCCGCTCGACAACGTACCCCACAGCATGCATGATGATGTCCACCATGAACCAACCAGTCCCTGTCGCCGTTCGACATGCGCGTCACTCTGAGGAGCCCGGTGCGGGAATTCCGCACGCCGGGATCTGCGAGGGGGACGCCGGGCAACCGGCGTTCCTACCTCAATAGGCGTTTCAAGCCCATGCACATGATCGTAAAACTATTTGGAGCCCTCAGTGTGGCTGATTTCATCCATTACGCTGCGATGGCCGGCACGCTGTGGTTGTTCTTCTATGTAGTGCGCCGCAGACACTGGCTTCATCGGAAGGTGGTGCCAGGTTTTGCCCCGTGGAGGGACGTGCGCCGCGAGATCGCGCTTTCGGCACTCACTTGCGTCATTTACAGCGTGGTGGCGCTTTTCACGTTTTTCGCGGAGCGACGCGGTTGGACTCGCATCTATTTGGACATCCATGTTTTTGGCTGGTGGTGGTTTGCTGCCAGCGTCGTGCTCACGATCCTCCTCCATGACGCTTATTTTTATTGGACCCATCGGCTGATGCATCTGCGGTCACTGTTTCCCATCATGCACCGCGCCCATCATCGCTCAACCAACCCGACGCCTTGGGCGGCGTATGCGTTCGATCCTTTGGAGGCGTTCGTGCAGGCAGGGATTCTCCCTCTGGTTGCATTTCTGTATCCTATCCACCCATTTGCGTTCATGCTGTTCATGGGCGTGCAAGTCGGCTTCAACGTCTTTGGTCATGCGGGCTTTGAGATTTTCCCGCACTGGTTCCTTGATTCTCGACTGGGAAAGTTTTTCAACACACCGACCAACCATGCGATGCACCATCAGCATTTCGGCAGTAATTACGGATTGTATTTCAATCTCTGGGACCGACTCATGGGGACCAATCACAAGAATTACGAAGCCCGTTTTCGTGAGGTGACTTTGCCATCAACACATTCCTCCAGCGTACACGATGAACCCGGAAACGCCTAACAACTTAGGTTAGCTTTGGGCAGGGCCCCAATAGACATCTTGCATGAATAGCGATTGTGTTAATATCAGAAAAACAGCGACTTGGCCACCTCGTTGCGGCAGGCGCGCCGGTGATTGTAGAGAGACGCTGCCACCAGCATGACATGGTCGTGGAAACCCTCCTTGCG
>JANOAS010000217.1:0-18997 GCA_031411255.1 bacterium | reverse complement strand
GTAAGCCTTGAGGACGGGGCTCAGATTTTCAACATCTCCTTGATCTGTTTGGTCGCGATGCCGATGGGGCGGTCGAGGGGGATGCCGGCGCAGGCGAGGAGGGTGGTGAGGAGGTCGCCCTGGTTGCCTTTGGTGTCGGTGAGGAAACGTCCCGTGTTGATGGAGCCGCCGCCCTTGCCCGCGATGATGAAGGGAAGGTTTTCGCGGGCGTGCTTGTTCCCGTCCTCAAGGCCGGAGCCCCACATCATGATGCAATTGTCGAGCAGGGTGCCGTCACCCTCGCGAAGGGTGGCCATCTTTTTCACCATGTGGGCGAACTGGGCGATGTTGAAGGCGGTGATGGCGGCGACTTTGCGGACTTTTTCCGCCTCGTTGCCGTGGAGGGTCTGGGAGTGGTGCTCGTCCTTGAACCCGAGTTCCGGGTAGGACACTCCGTTCGGGGTGGAGCCAATGTAGGTGCTGACGCGGGTAGTGTCGGTCTGGAAGGCCAGCACGTTGAGGTCGCACATGACCTGCATGTATTCGCTGCGCTTGTCACCTTCGGGGATTTTGATTTCGACGGGAGGGGAATCTGAATCGTTGCGCTTGCGCACGCTGACGCCGGCCTTCTCGAGGGCGGCTTCCTTCTGGCGGTGCTCGATGGCGGCGATGCGGCGCTCGACGGAGCGCACGCTGTCGAGGTATTCGTCGAGTTTGTGCTGGTCGTCCTGGGGCAGCTTCCGGCGGAGGTCGCGGGCGCCGCCGAGGACGAGGTCGAGCATTTGCCGGTCCAAGGAATCCGCGCTGGAGGGCTGTCCGGGCTGGTCTGGCTTGCCGAAGAGGCGGTTGAGCACGCTGCGGGGATTTGTCTCGGCGGGGACGGCCTGGGTGGGGGAGCGGAAGCTGCAGTGGGAGTAGTAGCCTTCATTCAGGCCCTCCTGATTTTCCTTGTGAGTCTGGGGCATGGTGGCCAGCTCCAGGGAAGGCAGGGAGGTGAGCCCGCCCACGTAGTTGGCGGCGATCTGGTCTGCGGAGATGGCGATGTTGATCTGATTCCGCCGGTCGGCGTCGGGCAATTGCGCGGTGAGCCAGGTGGACAGCTCGAGTGCGTGGGGGGCGCCATTGAACGGAGCGATGGGAACTCCCGAGATGCCTTTCATCAGCAGGCACTGGTCGAGCACGGGACGCAGGGACTCCAGCGCGGGTGGGGGAGAGGTGAGAAAGCTTTCCGGATTTGCAGGCCAGAACTGGTCCATGATGACGCCATGGGGCATGTACATAAAGCCGAGCCTGACCGGGGGCTTGAAGGGTTTTCCTTTGCCTGCATCGGCCCACCCCATGGTTTGCAGCAGGGGAAGGGCGAGGGACGCGCCAAGCCCTTTCAGGCAGGTGCGGCGATCAAGGAGGAATCTATTTATCATTGGGCGAAAGGGTGACGTGTTCCTGGATGCGGTGATTAAGAAACGGGTAACTGGTCAGGACCCCGGTGATGAGGGTCTGCAGACGATAGCCGTCCGCAGCGATGGTGTCCATGAGGCGATCCACCACGATCTCGTCATACCCCTCCAGCTGGCGGCAGAGGGCGTAGGCGAGCAGTTTTTCGGTGAGGTTGCGCGCCAGATCAGGGGTTCGTGCAGCGATGATGGTTTTGAGTTCGCGGGGAGACGCGAAGTGCTTTCCGCCCGGAAGCTCGCCTGCGGCGTCGATGGCCCCGCCGGTGTCGTCCTGATCACGCCAGCGGCCGATGGCGTCGAAATTTTCCAGGCCAAAGCCGATGGGATCGAGAATCTTGTGGCAGTTGGCGCACACGGCATTCGTGCGGTGCAGCTCGGTGCGCTGGCGCAGGGTGAGACCGGCGATCTTTTTCTTGTCCTGTTTATCCAGGGCCGGAACGTTCGGCGGGGCGGGGGGGACGTGCTCGCCGAGGACTTGTTCGAGCACCCAGACTCCACGCTTCACGGGGCTGGTGCGGTTTGGAAACGAGGTGGTGGCCAGAATGCCCGGCATGCCCAGGATGCCGCCGCGATTGGCATCGGTCAGCGGCACCCGGCGCATTTCGGGACCGGTGACGGTTTTTTCCAGACCGTACAGGATGGCGAGGGTGCCGTTGAGAAAGGTGTAGTCACTGTCCACGAGACGGGTGACGCTCTGATTTTCCCGCACGATGCTGTCAAAGAAGAGCCGGGCCTCGTCGATCATGGCGGAGCGCATCTCGGCGGTCATCCAGGGAAACTTGGTCGTGTCGAAGGTCTTGTTTTTCAGGTCATCCAGCCCGAGCCACTGCGCGCCAAAGCCATCGAACAACGCCCTGGAGCGGGGATCTGCGAGCAAGCGCTTCACCTGCGCCCGCAAGACCTCCGGCTCGTGGAGTTTCCCGCCGTCGGCAAGGGCGGAAAGCTCGGCATCCGGCATGGTGGACCACACCAGGTAGGACAAACGGGACGCCAGCTGGTGGTCGTCGAGGGGGACTATCGTGCTGCCAGCTTCGGGCTCCCGGGCCGGGGTGATGAAGAGGAACTGCGGGGAAACGAGAACCGCTATGAGCATGAGGCGCAGGGACGCCGCGTAGTCGAGGTTGCTGGTGCGCGCGAGATCGAAGACTTTCAGGAGGACCTCCACCTCCGGCTCGGTCGGGGGCCGGCGGTAGGCGTTGCGGGCGAGAGCGCGGGCGATCTTTTCCGCTGCGGGTCGGAAATCCGCCTCGGCGGCGGGTGTCGGGCCGAACAAGCGTTTTTGCACCTCCGTGGGCGGCGCCTCGCCGGGGGGCAGGGCCCGGTTCAGCACCTCGTTGGCGATCCCGAGATATTGCTCGGACTGGAGGGGAGAAAGCGTATTGAGATATCCGGCTCCGAACACCTCGTCCGGCAGCTCGCGGGCCACTGCGGGATCCACGCCCAGAAGGTCATGCAGGGTGTTGCCGTACTCCACCTTTGTCAGGCGGCGGATGATAAAAGGACCCGGGTCCTTCGGGCTGAGGAACTTGATTTTGCCAATCCAGTCGAGGAAACGCTGGCGCTCCTCCTCTGTGGGCTGCCGGTCGGCCTCCTCGGGCGGCATGTCGTGGGCCTTTACGTTGGCCTGGGCCTGCTTCCAGTGCTTGCGGGAAACGGGGCTGCCGGGATCCTTGAGCGCGGCCTTGTAGTTGAGGCCGCTCTTCGCTTTCTTGTCCCCGTGGCACTCGGTGCAGTAGGTGTTCACGAAGGGGGCGACCCCTTCAAGAAACGACTTTTTTGCTGAGGCCTGCTGCGCGGCGGAATTCCCGTCGTTTTCGGGTTCCGCCTGGCAGGGCTGGCACAGGAGCAACGCCATGCCGAGGAACGCGAAGGACGGAGTGCTGGTGGGGAGTTTTCCGGGGGTGGTCATTTTGATTGAGCAGGGAACAGGTCGGAAATCGTTTGGGAGACCTATTCTATTCGGATTGGGAACCGGAGGGCTGAGGTTGCCGTTGCTTGCGGTAGTCCAGGCGGGCTTTGGTCATTTGCTCGCGGATGCCGCCCTTTTTGACGAAGTCCTTTTCCAATCTGCGGCGCTGCTGGTCGAGGAGATAATTGGCCTGGTGGATGAGGCAGATGGCGAGGTTGGCCAAGACCTCGGGCGGCCGGGTGTCCATGAACTGGCGATAGGTCTCGTAGTTCTCACCGGGGACGCGGCCGAGTTTGCGGACGTAGAGGGCTTCTTTGCTGTTCTTTTCCCAGAGGGCGTGGTCGCGGACGCGGAGGTAGTCCTGGTAGTCGAGGAGGAGTTCCTCCAGGCTGGCACGAGCGACGTTGACGAGCTTTAGCTCCATCTCGGCTGAGGTGATGGAGGCTTTGCAGCCTTCGGCGATGTTTTGTTTACCGGAGCGGGCGGACTGCACCATTTGGTCGATGGTGCGGTCGCCTTTCTTGAGGAAGCGCTCGCAGAAGCGGAAGGTGAAGTCGTAGATGATTTCTGACTTTCGATAGCTGAGGAGTTCCTGGTAATTGCCGCCCTGGGGGAGAAAGCCTTCTGGTTCTCGGGCGTCAGGGGGCATGGCGGGGGTGCTCAGAAAATAGGTCTTATAGGGCCTATACTACCTATTTTGCTGAGGTGTAGACTTCTGCGCCAGATTCTACGAACTCACGGGACTTCTCTGCCATGCCTTTTTGAAGGGCTTCTTCTTCGGAGATGGCCTGTTCGGCGGCGTATTTGCGGACGTCTTCGGTGATCTTCATGGAGCAGAAGTGGGGGCCGCACATGGAGCAGAAGTGGGCGCTTTTGGCTCCGTCTTGAGGGAGCGTTTCGTCGTGGTATTCGCGGGCGGTGACGGGGTCGAGGGAGAGATTGAACTGGTCTTCCCAGCGGAACTCGAATCTCGCTTTGGAGAGGGCGTTGTCGCGGTATTGGGCGCCGGGGTGGCCTTTGGCGAGGTCGGCGGCGTGGGCGGCGAGTTTGTAGGTGATGACTCCCACCTTCACGTCTTCCTTGTTGGGGAGGCCGAGGTGTTCCTTGGGTGTGACGTAGCAGAGCATGGCGCAGCCATACCAGCCGATCATGGCGGCGCCGATGCCGCTGGTGATGTGGTCGTAGCCGGGTGCTATGTCGGTGGTGAGGGGTCCGAGGGTGTAGAAGGGGGCCTCGTGGCACCACTCGAGCTGCTTGGCCATGTTTTCCTCGATCATGTGCATGGGGACGTGGCCGGGGCCTTCGTTCATGACCTGGACGCCTTTGGCCCAGGCACGTTTGGTGAGTTCGCCTTGGACTTCGAGTTCGCCGAACTGGGCTTTGTCATTGGCGTCGGCGATGGAGCCGGGGCGGAGGCCGTCGCCGATGCTGAAGCTCACGTCGTAGGCGGCCATGATGTCGCAGATGTCGTCCCAGTGGGTGTAGAGGAAGTTTTCTTTGTGGTGGGCGAGGCACCACTTGGCCATAATGCTGCCGCCGCGGCTGACGATGCCGGTCATGCGGGAGGCGGTCATGGGGACGAAGCGAAGGAGGACGCCGGCGTGGATGGTGAAGTAATCGACGCCCTGCTCGGCCTGCTCGATGAGGGTGTCGCGGAAGAGTTCCCAGGTGAGGTCTTCGGCTTTGCCGTTCACTTTTTCGAGGGCCTGATAAATGGGCACGGTGCCGATGGGCACGGGGCTATTGCGCAGGATCCATTCACGGGTGGCGTGGATGTTCTTTCCAGTGGAGAGGTCCATGACGGTGTCCGCGCCCCACTTGGTGGCCCAGCGCATTTTTTCGACTTCTTCCTCGATGCTGGAGGCGACGGCGCTGTTGCCGATGTTGGCGTTGATTTTGACGAGGAAGTTCCGGCCGATGATCATCGGCTCAAGCTCGGGGTGGTTGATGTTGGAGGGGATGATCGCGCGGCCTGCGGCGACTTCGGAGCGGACGAACTCGGGGGTGATTTCGTTCGGGATGCGCTGGGGGAATCTCGAAAAGACGGAAGGGACGTAAGGGGCTGAAGCGACGGTTTGGGCGGAACCTGCGTGCTGCTTGTCGAGGTCGTTGCGGACGATGTCGTCTTTATGGTCGGCGATGTTGGCGCGTTTGAGGTTCTCGCGGATGGCGATGAACTCCATCTCGGGGGTGATGATGCCCTGGCGGGCGTAGTGGAGCTGGGTGACTGGGGTGCCCAGGCTTGCTCGGAGGGGCTGGCGCTTGAGGCCGGGAAATTCGACGAGGCGGTTGCGCTCTGATTTCGAGGCGTACTCGGCGTGGGTGGCGCTGAGGTAGCCGTTGTCCATCGGCTGGATGGTGCGGCCGTCGTAGGGGGCGGCATCGGCGCGATCGGCGATCCATTTTTCCCGGAGGCGGGGGAGGCCCTGCTCGACGGTGCCGGTGTAGGCGGGGTCGCTCCACGGGCCGGAGCAGTCGTAGACGCGGACGGCGTCGTTGGGCTCAATGCGGCCGTTGAAGGACTTCGTAGGAGAGAGGGCGATCTCGCGCATGGGGACGCGGACGTCCGGGTGGAGCACGCCCTCCAGGTAAACGCGGGAGGAGGCGGGCAGCTGGTCGCTGGAGTGGGGCTGGATCTGGTCTAGTGTGGCGATCATGGGAAAGGATGAAGGATGAGTGGAAAAGAATGGAGGGCGGAAAAAAGCCACGCGGACCTGCGTGGGAGGCGGGCGGCGTGGCTGGCGGAGATGGAGGAATGCTTTGCTCCCTTCGGCGGCATGACCCGCATCAGGTTCAAAGGGTTCCTGTCGTGGCCGCCCTGGAGGGTGGTGTGGACAAGTCTCAGCCGTGGACGGCGCCCCTGCGTTTTACGTGTATGGAAAGTGAATGGTAGCGGTGCCTGGAGGAGGGTGCAATGAGGTTTTTCCGGTGGTAATCCGCACTGGCGCGGGGGCTGGGCGGGGGTAGGCTGCGAGTATGGAGCATGGTGCAGCAACGGATGATCTGAATGAGGTGGAACCCTGGCGGGCGATGGCGCTGAGGTCGCTGGTCTGCCTGGTGGCGAGCGTGGCGGCGTGGCTGCTGCACGGGTGGAACCACGAGGTGTCGACGGCGCTGTTCATGGTGGCGTATGCGGCGGGGGGCTGGGATCTGGCGCAGGACACGTGGGCCGGGCTGAAGCACTGGCACTTTGACACGCATTTCCTGATGCTGCTGGTGGTGCCGTGCACGGCGGCGCTGGGGCTGTGGGGGGAGGGGGCGCTGCTGCTGATCCTGTTTTCCGGCTCTGCGGCGATGGAGACGTATGCCATGGGCCGGACGAAGAGCGCGATCAAGGCGCTGCTGCGGGGCGCGCCGAAGACGGCGACGGTGCTGGGCCCGGACGGGCCGCGGGAGGTGCCCGTGGAGCAGGTGGCGGCGGGCCAGCGGATCCGCGTGGCACCGGGGCAGCAGGTGCCGGTGGACATGAAGGTGGAGGGCGGGGAGAGCGCCTGCGACGAGTCGTCCCTGACCGGGGAATCCGAGCCGGTGGTGAAACAGCCCGGCGAAACGGCGCTGGCGGGCACGCTGAACCTGTGGGGAAATCTGGAAGGGCCGGCGCTGCGGGCGGCGGCGGAGAGCACCCTGCAAAAGATCATCCGGCTGATCGAGAGGTCGCAGGAAATGCGGGCGCCCTCCCAGCGGCTGGCGGACCGCTTTGGGTCGCGCTACACGGGGCTGGTGATCACAGCGTGCGTGCTGCTGTGGGCGGTGTCGTGGCTGTGGCTGGGGCTGCCGTTCTTTTTCCCGGAGGGGGGGAAGGTGAGCGCCTTTTACCGGGCGATGACGCTGCTGGTGGTCATGTCCCCATGTGCGCTGGTGCTGTCCGTGCCGTCGGCGATCCTGTCCGCAGTGGCGTTTGGCGCGCGGCACGGGGTGCTCTTCCGCGGCGGGGCGGCGATCGAGACACTGGCGGAGGTGCAGGTGGTGGCGCTGGACAAGACGGGGACGCTGACTGAGGGGAAATTCAAAGTGGAGACGGTGGAGACGTGGCGTGGGACGGAGGAGGTGGCTCTCGGGCTGGCCGGGGCGCTGGCGCGGCTGTCCACGCATCCAGTTTCCCGTGCGGTGGCGGCGGAGGCGGAACGGCGCGGGCTGAAAATTCCGGACGCGGCAGGGCTGGAGAACGTGCCGGGGAAGGGGATGACGGCGGTGGTGGCGGGGCAGAAAATCAAGATAGGCAACCGGGCGATGGTGATCGAGGGGGCAGCTGGGCTGCCCTTTTCCCAGGCACCGGACCCGCCCGAAGGGGCGACTGAACTGTGGGTGGATGGTGGCGGAGTTTTTGCCCGGGTGGTGCTGCGGGACACGCTGCGCGTGGAGTCCCGCGGGCTGCTGGCCCAGCTGCACGGGGAGGGGCTGCGCACGGTGATGCTGACTGGCGACCAGCCGGCTGCGGCGCAACGGATAGCCACGCAGTGCGGCGTGGGGGAGGTGCGGGCGGGGCTGCACCCGGAGGAAAAAGTGGCCGCCGTGGAGGCGCTGAAGGAGGGCGGCAAGGTGCGCGTGGCCATGATCGGCGACGGGGTGAACGACGCCCCGAGCCTGGCTGCCGCAGACGTGGCTGTGGCGATGGGTGCGCGCGGCTCGGATGCCGCCATCGAGCAGGCGGACGTCGTTCTCATGCACGACCGGCTGGAAAATTTCCTCCTCGCCCGCGACCTCAGCCACCGGGCCCGTTCGATCATCAAACAGAATTTGACCATCTCCATCGGCGTGATGAGCGTGATGGCAGTGGCGACCATT
This sequence comes from bacterium, assembly GCA_031411255.1. Lineage (GTDB taxonomy): Bacteria > Verrucomicrobiota > Verrucomicrobiia > Verrucomicrobiales > V1-33 > JANOAS01. The sequence continues at coordinate 10,870 of JANOAS010000217.1, read as the reverse complement.
CTTTCGAAAAATGTGCCCCTCGCGTTCGGCGTGGCCATGCACGAGGGCAGCACGGCGGTGGTCGTGCTGAACAGCCTCCGTCTTCTGCTGAATCACACCAGACCCAAACCCAAAGAGTAACCCCAACCCAATTAAAAATATGAACCTGAATCACATCATCGTACCAGTCGATCTGTCCGACAACTCACTCAAGGCGCTGGACGCCGCTGTGACCCTGCACCGGCTCCAGCCGGCGGTGAAGGTGACGCTCATCCACGTGATGGAGCCGCTCATCCTGAACTACGGGGAGTTTTTCCCCACCGCGGTGTCCCCGACGCCCGAGCAGATCGAGGCGGCTGAAAAAAGCCTGATCTCCCTGAAGGAGCGCTTCTCCGGCGAGGTGGCGCTGGACACCCTGGTGGTGGAGGGCAAGGCGTGGGACTCCATCTGCACGCTGGCGAAGGAAAAAGGCGCGGACCTGGTGATCGTCTCCAGCCACGGCTACACCGGCCTGGAGCGTCTGCTGCTGGGCAGCACGGCGGAGCAGGTCGTCCGTCATGCCGCGTGTGCGGTGATGGTGGTGAAATCCTTTCCAGCCAAGGCCTGAGTGCAGAGACCGGCAGGGAGGCCAGATCGGAACTTGAGCGGGGGGCATTCCCGCCCAGGGTAGGCGGCTCCATGCCCTCCATCACGAATGTCGCCGCCTACCGGTTCGCCCGGCTCGAGAACCTGCGCCCTCTCCGCGAGCGGCTGCAGGCGCTCTGCCGTGGGCTGGAATTAAAGGGAACCATTCTCCTCAGTCCGGAGGGGGTGAATCTCTTCGTGGCCGGGGCGCGTGAGAGCATCGACGTCCTGTTTTCCACCCTGCGCGAGCTGCCCGGGCTGGAGGCGCTGGAGGGCAAGTACAGCCTGAGTGACGAGCCGCCCTTCCGCCGGATGCTGGTGCGTCTGAAAAAGGAGATCATCGCCTTTGGCCAGCCGGGGATCGATCCGGTGGGGCGCCCTTCGCCAAAGCTGAAGCCCGCCGAACTCAAGCAGTGGCTGGACGAGGGCCGCCCGGTCACGCTGCTGGACACGCGGAACGACTACGAGGTGAAGCTCGGCACCTTCAATGGAGCCCGTCTCATGGGGCTGGACCACTTCCGGCATTTCCCCGAGGCCGTGGCCAAGCTGCCGCCGGAGCTGAAAGACCAGCCCATCGTCATGTTCTGCACGGGCGGCATCCGCTGTGAAAAGGCCGGGCCGTACATGGAGCAGCAGGGGTTCAAAAACATCCACCAGCTGGAGGGCGGGATCCTGAAGTATTTCGAGGACTGCGGCGGCGCGCACTACACGGGTGAGTGCTTTGTCTTTGACCAGCGGGTGGGGCTGGACCCGCACCTGGAGGAAACGGAATACGCCGTGTGCTACGCCTGCCAGTCGCCCCTGACGCCGGAGGAGCGCCAGTCGCCGCAGTACTTGGCCGGCGAATCCTGCCCCTACTGCTGGCAGGCGCCGGAGGAGGACCTGGCGGCGCAGTTTGCTGCGCGGCAGCAGGCGCTGGATGCCGCCACCCAGCCGCTGCCGGGGAGTGTGCCGTATGACAATCACCGCCCGTTGCGCATTCCGGCTGACTTTCCCGGCGGGCCGCTCATCGATGCGCTGGGCCTCCTCTTTTCCCACCTGCCTGCCAGCCACTGGACGGAGGCGCTGGCCGCCGGGCGCATGCTCGGGGCGGACCACCGTCCGCGCTCGGCCACGGACCGTGTGGAGCCGGGGGAAAAACTCATCCACCGCGTGCCAGGAACGCAAGAGCCCGAGGTCGCGACCGGCATCCGCCTCCTGCACGAGGACGAGGCGATCATCATTCTGGACAAGCCCGCGCCGCTGCCGCTGCACCCCGGCGGGCGCTACAACCGGAACACGCTCCAATGGATCGTGCAGCAGGTGTGGCATCCCCAGCGGCCCGGTCCGGCGCACCGGCTGGACAGCACGACCACGGGCCTGGTTGTTTTCACCCGCACCCGGCACTTTGCCGCGCGAGTGCAGGACCAGTTTGCCCGGGGGACGGTGGAAAAGACGTACCTCGTCCGCGTGGCGGGCGCTCCGGCGGACGACGCCTTCTCCTGCGATGCCGCCATCCAGGCTGAACCGGGCCCGGCCGGACGTCGCGACATCGACGAGGCTACCGGCCAGCCCGCGCGGACTGACTTCCGGGTTCTCCGCCGCGATGCTGACGGCACCACGCTGCTGGAGGCACGCCCGGTCACCGGCCGGACGAACCAAATCCGCCTGCACCTGCTCCACCTCGGCCTGCCCATCTGCGGTGACACCGTCTACCAGCCCGGCGCGACGCTGGGCGAAATCCAGACGCCGGCCCCGGGCGGCCCGCCGCTCTGTCTGCACGCGTGGCGGATCGGGTTTGCCCACCCGGTGACGGGGGAGCGAGTGAACTTTGAGGCGATGGCTCCGGGGTGGGCTGGGTGAGCGGGGCGACGGCTGGGGGCACGGGTCAACCGCGAATGGACGCGAATAAAAGCAAATAAAGGCAGGGTGGAAAATGGGGGGAATGGAGGAGAAATCTGAGGTTCGCAGGATGGTGGAGGGCCTGGGTGAAGGCGGTGTCCGGGGACGCTTTGCGACTGGGAGTGGCGGGTTGCAGCCGCCGTTTCGCCGCACCGTGTGGGGGAGCCAGGGGGCGTGGACTTGGGGCTGGGTTTTTCCTTTTGGCGGGCCAGGGTGAGGCGGGGCTTGCCGGGGGGGCTCGGCGGGTGCATGGGTTCCGCCGATTTTCTCATGAAACACCTGACTGCCCTGCCAATTCTCCCCGTCCTGCTCCTGACCGGCCTTGCCACTGCGGCGGGGCCGGAATCTCCCGCGTCCCCGGCCAAAAAGGGGGACCGCACGGGAAACCGGGGGCCGGAGAGTGCGGAGCTGAAGTTCAAACTGCCGCCGCCGCCGGTGTTGACGCCGGAGCAGGCGCTGAAGACGTTCAAACTGGCGGCGGGATTCAAGATCCAGTGCATCGCGAGCGAGCCGATGGTGCAGGCGCCGGTGGCGATGAGCTGGGATGACCAGGGGCGGCTCTATGTTTGCGAGATGCGGGGCTACATGAACGACGTGGAGGCGGCGGGGGAGGACCAGCCGCTGTGCAGGGTCTCGCGCCTGGAGGACACAAACGGGGACGGGGTGATGGACAAGTCGACCGTGTTTGTGGACAAGCTGGTGATGGCGCGGTCGGTGACGGCGTTTGGCGACGGGGTGATCGTGGCGGAGCCGCCGAACCTGGTGTGGTATCACGACACGAAGGGCGCGGGCGTGGCGGACAGCAGCGAGGTGGTTGCGACGGATTTCGGCAGCCGGGGCGGGCAGCCGGAGCACATGGCAAACTCGCTCACGTACTGCATGGACAACTGGCTGTGGGGCGCTGGCTACGGGCAGCGGCTCCGGTTTTCGAAGGGGAAATTCGCGGGTGAGCCGGTGCGCAGCGGCGGGCAGTGGGGGCTGACTCAGGATGACTGGGGACGGCGGTATTATAACTTCAACAGTGACTTTCTCCGCACGGACCTGCTGCCGCCGTCTGTCTACGCCCGGAACCCGAACCTGGCGGAAAAGCTGGGCCTGAACTGGAGGGTGATGCAGGACCAGACGACGTGGCCGTCCGCGCCGACGCCGGGGGTGAACCGGGGCTACAATGCAGGGCAGCTGCGCCCGGACGGCACGCTGGCGACGTGCACAGCCACCTGCGGGCCTGTTATTTACCGGGGCGGGCTCTTCCCGGCGGAGTTTGCAGGAAATGCGTTCATCCCGGAGCCGTCTGGAAACCTGGTGAAGCGGGTGGTGCTCTCGGAGGCGGGCGGGGTGGTCTCGGGGAAAAATGCGGCCACCGGCACGGAGTTTCTGACTTCCACGGACGAGAGATTCCGCCCGGTGAATGCCTACAACGGGCCGGACGGCGGACTGTATCTCGTGGACATGGCCCGCGGGGTGATCCAGCACAAGTTTTTCCTGACTCACTACCTGGTGGCAAACATCAAGGACCGGCAGCTGGAGCAGCCGGTGAACCTGGGACGGATCTGGCGGATCGTGCCGGACAAGGCGGCGCCGCAGCCGGTGAAGCTGCCGAAGGAGACGGCGGCGGTGGTGGCATTTCTGGATCACGCGAACGGGCACGTGCGGGACACGGCGCAGCGGGTGATCGTGGAGCGGGCGGACGCGGGGGTGATGGACGCGGTGAAGCTGGTGGCGACGAAGGGGCGCACGCCGCAGGGTCGGGTGCAGGCGCTCTGGACGCTGGAGGGGCTGGGCGGGCCGACGGCGCTGACACCGGACATGCTCTCTATTTGCCTGAAGGATGCCTCTCCCAAAGTGCGGGCGGCGGCCGTGCGGCTTTCGGGGCTTGGCAATGTGCCTGACCTGCTGACGATGGCGGGCGATGTGGATGCGGAGGTGCGCGTTCAGCTGGCGCTGCAATTGAGCGCACAGAGCAGCCCGGAGGCGCAGGCCACGGTGCTCCGGATTTTAAAAGTCGGCGGCAGTCCGCTGCTGAATGACGCCATCGCGAGTGGCGGACGCAGTCATGAGCTGGAGTACCTGGAGCAGTTGCTGAAGGACCCTGCCGGGGCGGAGGACACGCTGGTGAAAAGCGGCCTGGCGCGCATGCTGGCCGGGTGTGTGATGTCCGAGCGGCGACCTGCGCGGGTGGCGCGCCTGCTGGAGCTGGTGGCCACGCAGCCTGCGGACAGCCCGCGGCAGCTGGCGCTGGTGCAGGGAATGGCGGGCACGGAGGGGAAGGGGAAGGTCCAGCCGAGGAAGCTTCTTTATCTGGAGGCGGAGCCTGCGGCACTGGCCGCGCTGCTGGCCAAACCGGGCAAGGGCCCGGGGGCTCAGGTGACGACGGCAGGCGGGGAGAAAGTTTCCCTGGTGAGTCTGGTGGACCAGTCCCTGGCGTGGCCGGGGAAGCCCGGAGTGCCGCCGCCGCCGAAGGTGGTGCCGCTCACGGCGGAGGAGCAGGGCCGGTTTGAAAAAGGGAAGGTCATTTACGCCGGCCTATGCGCCGCGTGCCACCAGCCGGGCGGCACCGGACTGGAGGGGCTGGCCCCGCCGCTGCTGGACAGCGAGTGGGTGCTCGGCCCGGTGGACAGGCCGATCAAGATAGTCATGCACGGGGTGGGCGGGCCGCTGCCGGTGGCGGGTCGGACGTGGCATCTGGAGATGCCGCCGCTGCCGTTTGGGGACGAGGAAATCGCCAGCATCCTCACCTACGTAAGGCGCGAATGGGAGCACAACGCCTCCCCGGTTTCCCCCGCCGAGGTGGCAAAGGTGCGCGAGGCCAGCAAGGGCCGCACGCAGGCCTGGACCGCCCAAGAGCTGAACCCGGCGGCGAAGGCTGGCGGGAAGAAGAACAAGTGAACCAGCCTACGCGCGGGGCCGGAGTTCGCGCTCCATGTCTTTGCGGTCGGCAGGGTTGCGGGCCTTGATTTTGTGGTCGCGCTTGTTGCGCCGCTCGACGGTCATCTGCCGCTTCTTTCGTTGCCGGCGCAGTTTTTCCACCTCCTCCTCCAGCTTCAGGTAGCCCTCATAGCGGCCGGCATCCAGCTGGCCGCCCTCCACGGCGGTGCGGATGGCGCACCCGGCGTCCGGGCCGTGCTTGCAGTCGTGGAACCGGCACTGGGCGGCCAGGGCGTCGATGTCCACAAACTGGGCGCGCAGGGTGGTCTCGTCCGTCCACATCTGGACTTCCTTGATGCCGGGGTTGTCGATGATGATGCCGCCTTTCGGCAAAACGAGGAGTTCACGTGCGGTGGTGGTGTGGCGCCCTTTGCCGGTCAGGTCGTTCACTTCGCCGATCCACTGCCAGTCGTCGCCGAGCAGGTAATTGATGACCGCAGATTTCCCCACGCCGCTGGAGCCGACAAAGGCGAGGGAGACGCCGGGTTTCAGGTAGTCCTTGAGCACACGCAGCCCTTTTCGCCGCTGGACGCTGGTGAGGTGCACCTCCGCCGAGGCATCCAGCGCCTGGATGGCCGCCTGGGCTTCCTCGTTTTGCTTGGTGGGATAGAGGTCGGTCTTGTTGATGAGGACCACCGCCTTTGCCCCGCTGCGCTGGACCACGGTGAAAAAGCGTTCCATCCGGCGCAGATTGTAGTCCGCCCCGGCGTCGGTCACCACGACCACGACGGAGACGTTCGCCGCGATGACCTGCTCCTCCGCGCTGGCCCCGGGCGCCTTCCGCGAGAGGCACGTCTGGCGGCTAAGCCGGGCGCGAATGACCGTCTCCCCGTCCTCGCCGCCGAGATCCAGCGCCACCCAGTCGCCCACGGCGGGCAGCTCGGCGTCCGTCTCGGCATCGTGGTAAACCTTCCCCCCCATGACCACCTCGCGTTCGTCACCACCGGGCATGAGCGCGCCGTAGGTGATCCGGTTGTCCCGGATCAACCGCGCGGGCACCCACCCCTGCTTGCGCAGCGGCGCGAACTCCCTTTCAAATTCCTCATTCCAGCCAAGGTCTTCCAGCGTCATCGCGGCCACTGTAGGGGCACAGACGAGGTTTTACCACCGGGGATGCGGAATGGGCGGGAGATGCCTCCGTAGGATCCGGGCGGTCGATAGGAAAATGAAGGGCCTCGTAGCGTTCGACCAGCTGGGCCCAGAGTTCCAACTCCGCTTCCTCCGGGGAACCGGGCAGGGCATCCATCATGCCCTGCAGTTTGGCCAAAGCTGCCTCGTGTTCCTGTTCCGTCGCTAGATCTAAAGGTTTCATGGATCTGAGCGTCGCGCTCACGGAGGGGAGTTTGCGGCACGGGCCGTTTTCTGTCAATCCAGGTTCGCTGGAGGAAGGTGCGCTGACTTTTCACGGAAGGACTTGAGCCCCCGCCGTCCTGTGCCAGACTGCGGGCTCCCTGCGGACTGCGGGGATTTCTCGTTTACACCCAACTTGACCAAACCATGAGCCAGCAAGCCAGCGCCAAACCCCAGACTGCCATCACCCCCACCCGCACGGAGGATTTTCCGGAGTGGTACCAGCAGGTGATCAAGGCGGCCGATCTTGCCGAGGGCTCGGAGGTGCGCGGCTGCATGGTGATCAAGCCGTGGGGCTACGGCATCTGGGAGGCCATCCAGCAGCAGCTCGACCGGATGTTCAAGGACACCGGCCACCAGAATGCTTATTTCCCGCTCTTCATCCCGCTCAGCTATCTGGAAAAAGAGGCGGCCCACGTCGCGGGGTTCGCCAAGGAGTGCGCGGTCGTCACCCACCACCGGCTGGAGGCCGATGCGGATGGGAAACTGGTCCCCGCGCCCTCCGCGAAGCTCGCGGAGCCGCTCGTCGTGCGGCCCACCTCCGAGACGATCATCGGCGCGGCCTACGCGCGGTGGGTCGAGAGCTACCGGGACCTGCCCATTCTCATCAACCAATGGGCCAACGTCGTGCGCTGGGAGCTGCGCACGCGACTTTTCCTGCGGACCACGGAGTTTCTCTGGCAGGAGGGGCACACCGCGCACGAGACCGAGGCGGAGGCTATGGAGGAGATGGAGAAGATACTGGGCGTCTACGAGACCTTCTGCAGGGATCACCTCGCGCTGCCTGTTGTGGCGGGTGAAAAGACGGCCAACGAGCGCTTCCCAGGCGCGGTCGTCACGCTGTGCGTCGAGGCCATGGTGCAGGACCGCAAGGCCATCCAGGCATGCACCAGCCACTTCCTCGGGCAGAACTTCGCGAAGGCGTCCGGCATCGAATTCACCGGGCGCGACGGCACGCGCCAGCACGCGTGGACGACGAGCTGGGGAGCGAGCACGCGCCTCATCGGCACGGTGCTCATGGCACACTCTGACGATGACGGCGTGGTCCTGCCGCCCCGCATCGCGCCGCAGCAGATCATCATCCTGCCCGTCACGCCCAAGGAGGACACGCGGGATGCCGTCATCGCCGCCGCCCACGCCCTGGCGAAACGCCTGCGCGCCCAGACGGTCTGGGGCGAGCCGGTGCGCGTGCACGTTGACACGCGCGACCTGGCCGGCGGCACTAAGAACTGGGAGTGGATCAAAAAAGGCGCGCCCGTCCGCATCGAGATCGGCCCGAGGGATCTGGCGGAGAGCAAGTGCGTCGTAAGCCGCCGGGACAAGGGTGTGAAGGAAAAACAGTTCCCCACCCAGGACGAGCTGGTGGTCTCCGCTGCGGCCACACTGGTGGAAATCCAGCAGGGTCTCTACGACCGCGCCCTCGCCTTCCGGCTCCAGCACACGGTGAAGATAGACACGGAGGCTGAATTCCGCGCCTTTTTCACCCCGAAGAATGCCGACAAACCCGAAGCGCACGGCGGGTTCGCCCTGGTCCACTGGGCGGGCACGTCTGAGGATGAAAACCGTCTGCGCGAGGAGCTGAAGATCACCATCCGCTGCATCCCGCACGGGGACGAATATGCGGAGGAGGGGACGTGCTTCTTCACCGGCCGCCCGTCCAGCCGTCGCGTCATTTTTGCCAAGAGCTACTAACTCCCGAGTCACCATGTCTGAACAAGCCCACCTCGCCGACCTCATCACCCACCTGCGGTTTCCCAGCATTTCCACGGACAGCCGCCACACCGGCGACGTCCGGGCCTGTGCGGACTGGCTGGTGGGGAAATTCCAGGCCATGGGTCTGGCCACCACGCTGCACGAGACACCGGGCCATCCGGTCGTGGTGGCGAAGAATGCGCACCAGCCGGGCCGTCCCACGGTGCTCATCTACGGCCATTATGATGTGCAGCCAGTGGATCCGCTGGACCTCTGGCACTCGCCGCCCTTCGAGCCGCGCATCGAGGGACGCCGCATCTACGCCCGGGGCTCCACGGACAACAAGGGGCAGCACCTGGCCCACATGCTGGGCGTGCAGGAGATGCTCGCCCGCGCCGGCAGCCTTCCTCTGAACGTCACGTTCCTCATCGAGGGGGAGGAGGAAATCGGCAGCCCGAACCTCGCCCCCTTCCTCCGCGCCCACAGGGCGGACCTGGCGTGCGACATCATCGCTATTTCCGACAGCGGCATGGTGGCGGAGAACCATCCCACGCTCACCTACGGCCTGCGCGGCATCATGTGCTGCGAGGTCCGCCTCACTGGTCCCGTGCGCGACCTGCACTCCGGCGTCTTCGGCGGTGCGGTGGCGAATCCGGCCACTGAGATCGCCCGCCTCATTTCCAAACTGCACGACGAGCAGGGCCACGTGCAGGTGGACCATTTCTACGACGACGTCCGGCCCCTGCAGGGCTGGGAGCGTGAGGCCTGGTCCGGCCTTCCCGGCGGTGCGGAGGAGACTCTCTCCCTCACCGGCTCCCCATGCCTGCACGGCGAGGCAGGGTTCACCGACACCGAGCGCCGCTGGGCGCGCCCCACGGGTGAAATCAACGGCATCGGTGGCGGTTACCAGGGCGAGGGCTCCAAGACGGTCATCCCGAGCAAGAGCTTCGCCAAGTTCTCCTTCCGCCTCGTGCCCGACCAGGACCCTGAGAAAATCGAAGCAAACGTCCGCTCCTTTTTCGAGCGTCACTGCCCCGGCACCGTCAGCCTGGAGTTTGTCCCCGGCCACTCCGGCCAGGCCTACGTGATGGACCCGATGTCAAAATTCGGCCTCGCCGCCCAGCGGGCGCTCCAGACCACGTTCAATGCCAAACCGGCCCTCATCCGCGAAGGCGGGAGCATCCCCATCGTACACGATTTCAAGCAGATCCTCGGCGCCGACACCCTGCTCCTCGGCCTCGCCCTGCCCGACTGCCAGATTCACTCGCCCAACGAAAACTTCAGCCTCGACATTTTCAACGCCGGCATCCGCCTGAACCAGCGGCTGCTGGAGGAGCTGGCTGGGGTGTAGGCCCAGTGTCGCGCCGGCCGTCTCTGCCTCAAAGATTCGCGCCGAGGGCGAGGAGCTGGCGGTATTCGCTGAGGATGGTCTGGACGGCGAGGACGGCGGCCCGGGTGCGGAGGTCCATGGGGGCGAGGCCGGGGGTTTCGAAGACGATCTCGAGGGCGTGGGGGCGCTGGTCGGGCGGGGCGCTGAGGATGCCACGGTAGCCTTCGCGGATGATGCCGCGGTCTGAAACGAAACCGTCGATGATGTCGTCCTCATTGCGCGGGAGCAGGCGGGAGGCGGCGGCGAGGGCGGGCTCGAGGAGGTGCTCGCTGAGGAGGGCTCCGCTGACGAACCCGTAGAGGCCGTGGGAGGTGTCGTCCTCGTGTAGGGCGATGATGACGTCGTAACGCTCGGTGCGCAACTCCTGCTCCAGCCAGCGGACTTCAGGCTCGGCGGAGCCGCACCAGAATTCGCGGTTCAGGTCGAGCCCGGCGCGGGAGTGGCGGGTGCAGTCGTGCAGGCCGCCGGGATTGCACTCGGGGAAAAGGTGAAGCTCGAACCCGGCGAGGGCGGCCGGTTTTTCCGCCGCCCAGTCAGCCAGGGCGTGGCAGGCGATGGTGCCGGAGGGCTCGTCCCCGTGGATGCCGCCGAAGACCCCCACCTTCAGCAGGTCACCCGAGCCCGGGACGGCGGCGCACTTCACCTTCCGCAGGGAAAAACCCGGCGGCAGGGCGTGGCAGGTCGCGTGGTCTGGGGGGGCGGTCATGAACCGTGGTTCGGGCGTGGGGAGCCTTGCGTATACAGGAATCCCGGGGCTCCGGCCACTGCTGATTTTGCCGGATCGGCGAGGAAAAACGCCGCCTCACCGGGCCTTGTCGGTGAGGGTGAGGATGAGGGGCTGGCCGCCAATGCCGGCGAGGCGAATCGACTGGTTGCGAATCAGCACCGGCGGCTCCTGGAATTTCGTGTTCCCCATTCCGGCGACTATCGAGGACAGGGAACCCCCAAGCAGCACGCGGTTGGGCTGGTCGCCGGCGCTGTATTCAAGCCAAACTTCGCCTGGGCTGGTTTGTGAAATTCGGATGCTGA
>JANOAS010000216.1:0-1812 GCA_031411255.1 bacterium | reverse complement strand
GTGGTGGATCCGGCGCACTTCACCGCGCTGGCGGGCAGCGCCATCCGGGATGACGGGATCGTCGTCTGGCTGAACGGCACAGAGGTGGGCCGGGACAATCTCACCGCCGGCAGCACCTTCGCCACGAACGCCATTTCCGGTACGGCCGAGCGCACACCGTGGACGTTCGCCCCAGCTCCGGCGGCGCTCCAGCCCGGGCTGAATGTGATCGCCGTCGAGGTGCGGCAGTCTGCGGCGGACAGTTCGGACCTCGCCTTTGACCTCAGCCTGACGGGAACGCTGGCGGCGGGAGTGACGGCGGGCGACTATCTCACCCTGAGGTGGGTTCGCTCCACTGCGGCCCTGGCAGGTGTGACGACCACGGTGGAGTCCTCCTCCAGCCTGAGCGGCACGGCGTGGACGCCCGTTGCCCGCACCCCGCGCGTGCTCTCCAGCGACTCCGCCACGAACACGGACGTGATGGAGGTGATCGACGACGTGCCCGTCACGGCGGTGGCACGGCGGTTTCTCCGGCTCAGGTTCACCCTGGTGCCGTAGGGGGGCTGCGACCTTCCTGGGGGCAAAAAATCGCCTTGCCTGGGGCGGTTCCCTTGCTCGAATGGGGCTGCCCCATTTAACGCAACCCAACAACCACCCACAACCCAAGCGCCCATGGCCAAAATCAAATTCGGTTCAGAGGTTTACACCTGGTTCATGCAGGAATCCGGAAAAGCCTACAACAACAAACTCGACCACATGATCAAGGTGGCAGGCGAGAGCGGATTCGCCGGCATCGAACCCATGCATTTCTGGATGGGTGACCTGGCGGACCCCGGCAAGCTGAAGGCCTGCCTGGCGGCGAACAAAGTCGAGCTGGCGGGCATCGCGCTCGTCTGCGGCTGGAATGAGAACGGCGAGACCGCCGATGAAAAGAAACAGGCCGATGACACCATCGCGCTGCTGAAGCATTTCCCCGGCGCCAAGCTCTGCACCGTGCCGCTGCCGACGAACCGGAAGAACATCCACGAGCGCCGGCTGAACCTGGTGAAAAACGTGAACACCGTTTCCCGCCGTGCGGTGGACCAGGGGGTGAAGTGCTCCTTCCACCCGAACAGCCCCCCATCCTCCGTGGTGCGCACCCAGGAGGACTACGACGTCATCATCAACAGCCTCGATCCGCGCGTCACCGGCTGGACGCCCGATGTGGGCCACATCGCCCGCGGCGGCATGGACGTCATCGAGACCATGACGAAGTGGGGCCACCTGGTTGACCACATTCACTACAAAGACTTCTCCGGCAACGGCCCCGAGCCATGGTCCAAGATGGGCACGGGCAAACTCGACTTCCACAAGATCACCGAGTGGCTGGTCGTGCGGAACTACGAGGGGTGGGTCATCTGCGAAGACGAGTGCCACGAGGCCATCGGCGATCCCGACGGCGTGACCCGCCAGAACGGCGAGTGGTGCAAGGCCAACCTGGCCGGTCTGGTGGATTGAGACTGAACCAGCCTGCCATTTTTACGAAACGCCCGGTCCCTGACAGGATCGGGCGTTTTTCTGTCGAGAGACGGGGAAACAGGGAGCGCTGCGCCAGAGCGGAAAGAAAAAACCCGGGCCCCCGGGCTTGCCGGAGACTCGGGTTTTCGTGAAACGCTTCCGCGGACCGGAGATTACAGCGCGGTCGGGATGTGGCCGCCGGAGAGGCGCATGTTGGCCTCGGCGGCTTTGCGGACGCCTTCGGAGTCGGTGATGATGTCCTTGTAGGTCATGCCGCCGGGGATCATGGGGAGGACGTGCTCGGTGAAGGGAACCATCACGTCAAGGACGTAGGCT
>JANOAS010000215.1:0-22180 GCA_031411255.1 bacterium | reverse complement strand
GATGGCGTTTTTACTCAGCGAGGCGCCGTTTGACAATAATCACGCCGAGAGGGATCTGCGGATGATGAAAACCAGGCAAAAGATCAGCGGCTGTTTCCGCTCGGAGAGCCTGCTGGGTGCTTTTGGCAGCATCCGGAGCGTTGTGGCAACTGCGGCCAAAAATTCAGTGCAGGCCCTGAGCGCCATAAAAGCACTGCTCGTCCCGTCCCCAACACTCCACTCGATCCTGAAGCCCGCCTCTCAGGGGGCCTGAATGGTTACACCAAAACAGTCCGTAGACGGGTCGCAGAGTTTAGTCGATTTCGCGGCCAGACGACAGCTTGTTACGGTTTTTCACTCAAAATCAAGGGGTTGCCTTATTCAAAATTGTGCTAACACTTCTGGACTCCGGCCTGCGTGGTGAACGCTGAGAGTCCATTCCCTTGCTACTCCAAAGGATGACGTTTACCCGGCAAGATCAGTGTGACTCGAACTCCAATGGTTGCTCTTTGGTTGGCAGGACTTTCGGCGCTGTGGCCAGTGCCACCGGTTTCTACAGCGGGAGTTCAAAATTCCCATGCGCAAGCCCAGGCTTTACCCCAGCCCGGCGGCGTCGCGGACGCGTTCGATGACGCTCTGGGCGAGGGTGCGGGCTTTGGTGGCGCCGGTGGCGAGGACCTGGTCGACGTAGGCGGGGTCGGCGGCGAGTTCGGCGCGGCGCTGGCGGGCGGGCTGGAAGTGGGTCCAGATGGCCTCGAAGAGCTGCTGTTTGTAAACACCGTAGCCGGAACCCCCGGCGTGGAAGCTGGCCTCCATGGCGGCGACTTCGTCCGGGGTGGCGAAGAGCTTGTAGAACTCGACGATGGTGGAGCCGGCGGGGTCCTTGGACGACTCGACGGGGGTGGAGTCGGTCACGATGCCCATGATCTTTTTGCGGAGAGGTTTTTCCTCCTCGAAGAGCGGGATCGTGTTGTTGTAGGACTTGCTCATCTTGTTCCCATCGAGGCCGGGCACGGCGGCGGTCTCCTCGCGGATCATGGGCTTGGGCAGGCGGAGGAACTCGCCGTTGTAGCGGCGGTTGAAGGTGCCGGCGATGTCGCGAGCCATTTCCAGGTGCTGCTTCTGGTCGCGGCCGACGGGGACGATGTCCGAGTCGTAGATGAGGATGTCCGCCGCCATGAGGACGGGGTAGTCGAAGAGGCCGGCGCTGGGCTTGATGCCCTTGTCGGTCTTGTCCTTGTAGCTGTGGGCATTCTCCAGCATGGGGACGGGGGTGCAGCAGTTCAGGATCCAGGTCAGCTCCGTCACCTCGGGCACGTCCGACTGGCGGAAAAATGTGGCCCTGGCCGGGTCGAGCCCGCAGGCGAGGAAGTCGAGGGCGAGGTCCCGGCAGTTCTGGCGCAGCTCCTTCGGGTCGTGGACGGTGGTGAGGGCGTGGTAGTCCGCGATGAAATAGAACGCCTCCCCCTCATCCTGGAGGCGGATGGCGGGCTGCATCATCCCGAAGTAGTTGCCGATGTGGGGGCGCCCGGTGGGCTGGATGCCGGAGAGGATGCGCATGGGAGGCTCAGGCGACCGGGGTGCCGGTGGAGTTGGCGATTTCGCGGAAGCGGGTGATGACGCGGTTGGTCACGGGGCCGGGCTTGCCATCGCCGATGAGGCGCTGGTCGAGCTTGACGGCAGCGATGACCTCTGCGGCGGTGCCGGTGAGGAAGCACTCGTCGGCGATGAAAACGTCATGCCGGCTGATGTCTTTCTCCCGGATGGTGATGCCGAGGTCCTTCGCGATGTCGAAGACGACGCCGCGGGTGATGCCGTCGAGCGCGCCGGCGGTGAGGGGAGGTGTGGTGATGACGCCGTCACGCACGATGAAGATGTTGTCCCCAGTGCACTCGGCGACGAGGCCGACGTCATTGAGCATGAGGCCCTCTTCGGCTCCGGCCTGGATGGCCTCCACCTTGGCCATGATGTTGTTTAGGTAGTTCAGGCTCTTCACCTGGGGGCTGAGGATGTCGTGGCTGGGGCGGCGGGTGGCCACAGTGGCCATGGTGAGGCCGTTCTCGTATGCGGAGTCCGGGTAGAGCTTGATGGCGGTGGCGATGATGATGATGGACGCTTTCGGGCAGGTGTAGGGGCTGAGGCCGAGGGGGCCGGCGCCGCGGGTGAGGACGAGGCGGATGTAGCCTTCCTTGAGTCCATTGGCGGCCACGGTGGCCACGGTGGCCTTGATCATTTCCTCCTTGGAAATGGGGATGTTGAGCAGGATGGAGCGGGCGCAGTCGTAGAGGCGGCGAATGTGCTCCTCCAGCCTGAAGACGCGGCCATTGTAAATGCGGATGCCCTCGAAGACGCCGTCACCGTAGAGCAGCCCGTGGTCGAACACGGAAATTTTTGCGTCCTTCTCGTCGAGAAGCTGGCCGTCGATGTAAACCTTCATGGGTGGTCGTGTGGGTGTCGTTGCGTGGGTTTCTGGTCGTCAGGCGGCGGCCTCGTGTGACTGCCGGTCTTCTACGATCCGCCCGTCCGCGAGCACCACCGTGCGGTCGCCAAGTCCGGCGAGCCGCAAATCGTGGGTCACGACAATCAGCGTTTTTTGGGATTCGGCAACGAGGGAAAGCAGCAAATTCATCACCTCGGCTCCGGTGCGGCTGTCCAAGTTGCCCGTAGGCTCGTCAGCAAAGAGGAATTTCGGGTCGTTGATGAGGGAGCGGGCGATGGCGACGCGCTGCTGCTCCCCGCCGCTCATCTCGTAAGGCATGTGGTTCAGCCGGTGGCCGAGGCCCACCTTTTCCAGGAGCTGGGCGGCCCGCTCTTTTCCGGATTTCCCGCCGATGAGGGAGGGCAGGGCGACGTTCTCCAGGGCGGTCAGCTCGGGCAGGAGGTAGTAGCTTTGGAAAACGTAGCCCATCAGCTCGTTGCGCAAGCGGTCGAGCGAAGAGCCGGAGCCCTTGTAGAGATCCCGCCCGTCGACCATGACCTGCCCGGCGTCCGGCTTTTCCAGCCCGGCCAGGATGTAAAGGAGGGTGGTTTTTCCCGCCCCGGACGGACCGACGAGGAAGACGCGCTGCCCGAACGGGACCTCCAGCGAGAGATCGCGCAGGACTTCGATCTTGTTCGCCCCCACGGAGAAGGTGCGGACGAGATGACTCGCGGTGAGGGCAAAAGGTGCGGACATGGCTTGGTGGGTGGGTGGCTGGCTAGTCGGGGTGAAGCAAAGCGGGAAACGGGGCCGGGGAAAGGAGAATACTGCGGGTGGGGTGGGAATCTTTCGGGAATGCGGATTTCGGATTTCGGAATGCGGAATGGCGGAGGCCGGAAATTGCTAATTGTTAATAGCTAATTGCTAAATGCTAATTTTTGAGGCGCAGGCTGCTGGCAAACCTGTCTTGCAAAGCCGGGCGCGGGCGGTTCTGAAGGCTTTCAGCAACCATCTACGGGGTGACAGCACGGGCACAGAGATGGAGTTCAGGGCGCTTTGGCAGCCTTTGCCACCAGTGGAAGCAAGTAGACGCCGGTGTAGCGGTGTTTTTGAAGGGCCTCGATGGTGTCCTCCTGCTGCTGCTGGAGAAATTCTGCGATGGGGTTCAGGGGGTCGAGAAAACTGCCGCTGATGCGAGGTGAGACGATGAGCTGGATGGCCTCCGGCACTGCGGGGTCTGGATCGGCCACGACGATGCAGCTTTCATCAATGGATGGATACTGGGGGAGACCGGGGAGGGCGCGGGGCTGAACGATGAGCCCGGCGAGGTCCGGCGCGGGACTGCCCGGTCCGCTGGCCATGCGCTGCCGGGCCTGCTGGTAAAACTGGTGGATCCGGGAGCTGGTCGTCCTGGTTTCCGCGCAGCTGGCGAGGAGGGCGAGGGGGGAGGAGGGTGAGGAGAATTTTCATGCGAGCCGCCCCGGGGCACTTGCGACGCAGGACGATGCTCCCAAGCAGAGCTGGCCATGCCTCAACCATCACCTCAACTGCGTAAATTCCGCACTGGCGAGCAGGGCCTGGCAGAAGGCGGAGAGGGCGGCAGGGCGGGAGGTGGCGCGGGATTTTTCCGGAGTGCCGGCGGGGAAATCGTCTAGGAAAAGGCGTGCGGAGGCGAGTTCGGCGGCGGTGGCGGGGCGGTTGCAGGCGAAGCGCCAGGCGAGGGCGATCTGGTCATCCGGCACGCTGGTGGCCGAGGAGACACGGTGGGCGAGGGCGTCTGCGGCGGATTGGAGGGCAGCGGAATTCAGCAGGTAGAGGGCCTGGGTGGCGGTGGTGGTCGACTCGCGGGCTCCGGTGCAGAGGCTGCCACCGGGCGCGTCGAAGACGTCCATCGACTCCGGCAGCTGATCGCGGATGGCCGGGAGGTAGAGGCTGCGGTGGTTCAGGGCGGGATCGACGCCCGGACGAATGACGGCCTGTCCGGCAAATCCATCGCCCGTGGCGGCGGCGAGGGAGCCGGTGGGCCGGTCGAAATTCAGCTGGCCGCTGACGGAGAGGAGCGCATCGCGGAGGGACTCGGCATCCAGCCGGCGGGACGACATGCGCCAGACGAGGGTGTTGTCCGGATCAGCGGCAAAGTCCGTCTCGTCATGCGTCACGGCCAGGCGGTAGGCGTGGCTGAGGACGATTTCCCGGACGGTTTTTTTCAGATCCCAGCCGCCATCGACGAAGCGGGAGGCGAGGAAGTCCAGCAGCTCCGGGTGGCTGGGGCGGGCGCCGGTGGTGCCGAAGTTGTCCACGCTGGTGACGAGCCCCTGGCCGAAGATCCAGTGCCAGACGCGGTTGACGAAGACGCGGCTGGTGAGGGGATTCTGCGGTGAGGTGACCCAGTCCGCCAGCTCAAGGCGTCCGCTGGATTTCCCCGGCATCGCAGCGGCGGCGGGCAGGGCGCTGAGCGTGCCGCGCGGGACAACGGCGCCGGGTTTGGCCGGATCTCCGCGTTCAAAGAGAGGGCTGTCGATGGGATTCGCCCGGTCCGCCACACCCATCGCCTGGGGGCGGGGGCGGCCAAATTCATCCATGCTCTCCAGCCGCGCCTCCAGCGTGGCGATCTGGCTGCGACGAAAAATGGCGGCCCGGAGCTGATCCTGACCGTTGCCTTTTCCATCCTCGCCGGAGCGGCTGCGGACAAAATCCGCCCGCTGCTGGTCCCGCAGGTCTGTGAGGCGGGCGCGCATCTGCTCCGGCGTCTCATCCCGGCGGCCGGAGGCGGAAGTGGGAACGACCTCGCCCGCAGGGAGGTCCAGCAGGCGGGACGGCTGGGTGTTTCCCACGACGGCCAGGGTGCCGTAGCACGTCTCCGTGCTGCGGAAGATGCCGGCCAGGGCGTAGTAGTCCTTTTGCGGAATGGGGTCGGTCTTGTGGTCGTGGCAGCGGGCGCAGGAAACCGTGAGGCCAAGCATGCCCTGGCCGAGCGCGTCGATCTGCTCGTCCGCCAGGTCCAGCAGGAACTGGAGCCGGTCCCGCTCCGCCACGGACTTTGTGCCGATGGCAAGAAATCCCGTGGCGACCACCTTGGCCGCGCGGTCGGCGTCGTCATTCGCGGGCAGGAGGTCCCCGGCGATCTGCTCGCGGAAAAACTGGTCGACCGGCTTGCCGGAATTGAACGAATCCACCACGTAGTCCCGGTAGCGCCAGGCTTGGGGGAAAAGGATGTTGATCCCCTTCCCCGTGGACTCGCCGTAGCGGGCCACGTCCAGCCAGTGGCGGCCCCAGCGTTCGCCAAAGCGCGGCGAGTCCAGGTAGCGGTCCACCACGACGGCGAGTGCGGCGGATAGGCTGGTGGACTTTACTGCGGCCTCGAAAGCATCCGCCTCATCCGGTGTGGGCGGCAGACCGGTGAGGTCGGACTTCACCCGCCGCAGGAGATCCCGCGGCGCGGCGTCCTCCACCGGGTGCAGCCCGCCCTGCTCCAGTCTGGCGAGGAGAAAACGGTCGATCTCCGTTTCCGCCCAGGCCCCATTTTTCACCGCAGGCACGGACGGCCTGACCACTGGCTGGAGGGACCACAGGTCGGACTTGGGCGCAGCCTGCCCGGAGACGGCGGCGAGCCTGAGCAGGCAAACGATGAGGCAGGTGGTGCGCATGACGGCGGCGGAAAACATGGCGCCCGGGGCGGGCCAAAACTGCTTTATTTCTCGACTGGCGGACGCTGGCCGCCGGGACGGGGGCCGCCTTCCGGACGCTGGCCGCCCCCAGGACGGGGACCTCCCTCAGGTCGCGGACCGACGCCCGGCTGGCCTGGACGCGGGGCAAAGCCGTCCTGCATCGCGCTGCCGATCTTGTACGCCTCGTGGGCTTCGTCCATGGTGACGGAGCCGTCGTGATTCAGGTCGATGCGCTTCATGAACTCGATGAACTGGTCCTCGCTCATGCGGGGGCGGAACTCCATGCCGGCAGGCCCGCCGCCGGGCATGGGGCCCGGTCCGGCCTCGCGGCCCGGGCCTGCGGGGGCACGCTCCCCGCGCGGGGGCTGCGGCGGCTCGCCTTCACGTGATCCGGCGGCCTTGCGGGCCTCGTCTTTGGTGACGAATCCATCCGCATCGGCGTCCAGCCGCTTGAACATTTCCTCGCGCGGCATTTCCTCGCGGCTCAGTTTCCCGTCGCCGTTTTTGTCGCCTTTTTTGAACCGCTCCTCCCAGTCCCCTGCCGCTCCAGCCGGTCCGGGCCCTTCCGCCCCGGGACGGCCGGGCCGGTCGCCTAGTTTTTCGCGGGCTTCGCGCGCCTCTTCCGGGGTTACGGTGCCGTCCGCGTCCGCATCCAGCCGCTTGAAGAGTTCCTCACGCGGCACCTCATCCTTGGTCAGCTTGCCGTCTCCGTTCTTGTCCAAATCCTTGAACATGTCTCCATTTCCGCCGCCAGTTCCGGCACCGCTCCCACCGCCTGCGGGCCGCGCGCCATCCACGCGCAGCTTCTGGAGCTTCTCCATGCCGGCGCGTGCTTCATCCTGGGTCACCGCCCCGTCGGCATTGGTGTCCAGACGGTTAAAAAGCTCCTCACGCGGAACCTCATCCTTGGTGAGCTTGCCGTCTCCGTTTTTGTCAAAGCGGGCGAAAAGGCCGGCACCATCGCGCGGGGCGTCGGCAGGCCCGGGTTTGGTCTCTTGAGCGAGGGAAATCCCGGCGGTCAGAGCCGGAAACAGCATCAGGTGGGTCAGTTTCATAGTTTTGGTCTTCTTTCTTCTCAACCCCGCCTCCGAAGGGAAGGTTTCGGTCAACCTTGCGCTTTCCGATTTTTCGCCCAAAGCCGCTCCCCAGGAACCTGAAATTCGCCTCGTTTGTTAAATTAGTTATGCTAATTAAAAATATTAGAAGATTTGGTTAGGAAAGCTGAAGTTTCTCAAACAAATTCCTTTAAAAATCCAGAATCCAGCCCTAAAAGAACGCGATTTCTGATAATCCTGACCGGTTAAACTCTCAATTTTATGGCCGGGCGGATTACGGGATCAAGCACCACCGCAGCGCGAACCTGGGGGCACAGGACGCGCATCCATCAGACCACCAGTTATTACGACAACCCATGGCGTTTTCGTTTCGCAATCTATTCAAAAAGGAAGGGGAGGAAGAGGAAACCCCCATGTCCACTGCGTCAGCCGCTGTGGCCAGTCCGGCTGTCCGTGCCGGCATCCCATTGGGCACGCCTGTAGCCGGCTCTGCGCATGGAGCCGAGGCTTTCGGCAATATTTTCACCGAAGTCGGCGCTGGTGCTGCCGTCCAGGCAGCGGCCCCGGCAGCCACGTCCCCCTTCATGGCGGAACCCCATCAACCCGTGCAACAGCAGCAATCGCAACCTCACCAGCAACAGCAGATTGACCGGCTCGCGCCCGCTGTTGGAGCGCCGGCCCCTGCTTTTGGCAACCCCGCCCCTGCAATGATCGCCGCTTCGGGAGGCGAGCCGCATTTCACGGCGGCGGAGCTGGCCATGCTGGTCCCGCCGCGGGCAGTCAGACAGGGTGCCGTGCCACCGCACCACGAAATCCCGCTGCCTGAAGACCAGCTGCGGACCTCGCTGGAGTCCGGCCGGCCGGGCCTTCTCCTCAGCCAGCTGTATCAGGCCTGCCCTCCGCTTTTTCAGGCGCCCGCAGGTCCGCATGAGGACGTGATGATCAACCTGCCACCCCAGAAAGTGAAGCGCCTCGTCGAGACGGCTTCCTCACGGCAGCAGGCTCCCGCACCGGTCGCGCCACCTGCGCCCGTGGATCAGCAGCCCCCTTTATCCCCGTTCCAGGCTCCGCCCTCAGCCTTTAAAGTCGTTTCCGGCCCCATGGCGCCAGCCTTTGCCTCCGGCGCTGCGCCGGCAAACCAAACCCCGTGGAGGGACGCGCCTGCAGCCCCGGCCCCGATCGGTGCGGCTTCCATCGGTGCGAAACTGCCGCCACCGCGCCCGAAGGAAGCACCGCCAGCGGCATCCGCCTCCTCTCCGTTCGCGGTGGCCGGGCCGCCGCCGAGAATGCCGGAGGCAGCGCCAGTGCAGCCCGCCCCCACCAGTCCCTTTGCCGATGTGCCACCCCAGGCCGCAGCGCCCTTAACGTCCCCCTTCACTGTATTGGATCCCGGCATGCCCAAGCCGGCCTCGGTCCCGCTCGGTTTCTCGGCTCAGCCGGCCTCGACCCCGCTGCCCAGGCCTGTGACGGCGCCTCCGCCACTGGCCGGCCCTTCCAGCTCGCCGTTTGCCGAAAAAACCGGCACCGCCTTCCCGCCCGCCCTGGATTCACCGTTCGCCATGCGCCCCGCCACGGAGGTGAACAGCTCCGGACTCCCGCAAAGCCTGCCCCAGCCGCCACCGTCGGCCTTTGCTCCGGGCGGGCTGCCCCCTGTGGCGCCTCCGCCCTCCTACGCCCTCAGGCTTCCGGATTCAGAAGCCGCCGGAGTCGGGCTGCCGCTGCCATCTTTCCCGCAGGCGGACGCTCCGCCGCCGATGAAGATCTTCGGGCCGAACACCACCATGCCCATCTCGGCCTCCCCCTTCCAAGCCCCGCCGACCAAAATACCCGCGCTCCGCCCCGTCATCGACGTCCAGGCGACCTCGACGCAGGTCGGCGCGCTGGATGCCGCCGAAGGAATGGAAGACTCCGGAGCCGCAGCGGAGGAAACCATCAGCCTTCAGCTTTCTCCGATCCTCAAGGCAGTGGACCCCTCTGTGCTTGGCTTTCAGCCGGAACGGGTGCCGGAATCTGTCCGCGTCATCCTGCCCCTGGAAACCGTGCGCCGCCAGCTGGCGACGGGGCGCGTGACCATGACTCTGGAGGAAATCGTCAATGGCCTTGAGCCGCGCTTCCAGCCCGCCTTCGCCAGATCAAAACGCGATCAAGTCATCGGCCTGCCCCTCCAGGAAATTTTCCGCAACCTCCCTGCCGAGGCCGAACCTCCCAAGCCGCGGGAAGAAGCGGTTCCTGAGCAGTTGTTTGCCACACCGTTTTCCGAAAAAGCGCGCGAGGAGGCTGCTGCGACTTCCCCATTCGCGGTCGTCGCACCCGCTACCTCCCCCAAGGCCCCGGCGCCCACCTCGCCCTTCGCCCTTGCTGGGGCTGTACCCGCCGCGCCTCCAACGGAACTCCCCGCGTTCGCTTCGCCCTTCGCTCCGGTGCTTCCCATCGCCCCTCCCGTCGCCGAGGCGCCCGCATTCATTTCGCCTTTCGCCCCGGCTATTCCAGCCACGGCCCCCCTCGCCGAAGTTCCCACTTTCGCCTCGCCCTTCGCCCCGGCGCTTCCAGTCGCGCCTCCAGCCACGGTGCCTGTCGCCGAAGCTCCCGCTTTCGCCTCGCCCTTCGCCCCGGCGCTCCCCATCGCGCCTCCAGCCACGGTGCCTGTCGCCGAAGCTCCCGCATTCGCCTCGCCCTTCGCCCCGGCGCTCCCCATCGCGCCTCCAGCTACGGTGCCTGTCGCCGAAGCTCCCGCCTTCGCCTCGCCCTTCGCCCCGGCGCTCCCCCTCGCACCTCAGGCCACGGTGCTTGACGCCGAAATCCCCGCCTTCGCCTCGCCTTTCGCTTCGGCGCTTCCCGTCGCCCCTCCGGCCACGGTGCCTGTCGCCGAAGCTCCCGCCTTCGCCTCGCCTTTCGCTTCGGCGATTCCCGTCGCGCCTCCAGTCACCGCGCCGATCCCCGGGATGGTCTCGCTGCCGTGCGAGCTGCCAGCGACCGCGGCTTGGGAAAACTTCCCGTCCGCAGCAGCCGCTCCGCTGGACGAGCCCGTTACCGCCATACAGCACGCCGAGCCTGAGCCTGCCGCAGCCCCTGTTGCCGAAGCACCTGCTTCGCGCCCGGTTCCGAGCCTGCCGCCGCTCATGGTTTCGCTCTCCGGCGAGCCTGCGGCAGCACCCGCACCGGAACCAGCCGTGCTGCCACCGGTGATGACTCCCGCGCCGACACCCGTCCCGTCCACCACGCCCATGCGCAGCGCCTTTGCCGCGCCTCCCCTCTCCAGCATGGGTTCGATGGATTTCTCCTTTGCCGACCTGGACGACGAGCCAGCCCCGCTGGAGTCCCTCCAGACGTCCGGCATCACGACACCGATCACCGCACCCTTCACGACCCCGGCGTTTGCCCCGAAGGCCGTCGTCCCGCCTCCAGCCATGGTGGAGACAAAACAAGAAGCGGTTTCCCCACTCGACGTCACGCCCACTCCCGAGCCTGCGCCGCCCGCAGCCACCGCAACACGGCCGCTTGGCCCGGTCACAGAGACTTCCTGGAGCGCCTTCGCCAAGCCGGAAAATTCGGCCCCCGCCAGCACCACCGCCACCAAGCCGCTGGCGACGCCAGAACCCGCGCGTGACGCGACAGCCCCAGCCGCACCTCCCGTGCTGCCTGCCCTGCCTGTTCCTGGGAAGGCGCCCACCGCAGTTGTCGCCGCCATGGGCGAACTCGAAGACCTGAACTTCGGCATCGTCGATGACACGGCCCAGCTCGCCCTGCGCGCCCTTTTTGCCACCGAAAAAACCCTCCGCCCGCAGGACATCGTCGACCTCTCCGCCGAATTCCCCGGCATGAAGGCTTGCATCATCATCACCGAATCCGGCGTCGTAAAGAGCGGCCGCTTTGGTGATTCGGACGAGGTGGCCCAGTTCTCAGAGAGCGCCACCGGCATCTTTGAGAAAACCATGAGCCTCATCCGCGACCTCGATCTGGGTGCGGACGAGCGCACCTTCACCCTGCGCACGGGCAAGGGCATCATGAGCTTCTTCACCCACGGGGACGCCGCCATGGCTGTGCTCCACAATGAGCCCAACTTCCGCCCCGGAGTGCGGGAAAAACTCATCCTCGTCACCCGGGAACTCGGCCGCGTCCTCGCCCACTAACTTCCCATGGCCCTCGTCAACCACGAAACCCGCGAAGTCTCCTTCAAGATCGTCTATTGCGGCACCCCCGTGGGCGGCAAGACGACGAATCTGGCGTGGATTCACGGCCACCTCGACGGCTCCATGCGCGGGGACATGGTCTCCCTGGCCACCGCCTCGGACCGCACCGTGTTCTTCGACTTCGTGCCCGTGAATGCCGTCAGCATCAATGGTTTTAAAACCAAGTTCATGCTCTACACCGTGCCCGGGCAGGTCCAGTACAATGCCACGCGGCAGCTTGTCCTGCGCGGCGCAGACGGCCTCGTCTTCGTGGCAGACAGCGAGGCTGGCCGGCTCGAGGAAAACGTCCAGTCCGCCCACACGCTGGTGAAAAACCTGCACGACAACGGCATGTCGATCGAAAAAATGCCGCTCGTCCTTCAGTACAACAAGCGCGACCTGCCCAATGCCGCTCCTGTCAGCTACCTCGACTACGTGCTGAACTCCGGCCCCACGCCCATCCCGACCTTCGAGGCAGTGGCAAACCAGGGGCACAACGTCTTCGCCACGCTCAACGCCATTTCCCAGCTCGTGCTGCAGAAGTTTCACCGTGCCACGGGGGCTCCGCCTCCCGCCCGGGCGGCGTCCGCTCCGGAGAGCGGCCCTGTTTCCCTCCACCCTGAACCCAGCGTCGTCTGACCTGACTTCCCGTGGACCCTTTCGCCTTCAGCCTCAGCCTCGACACCTCCCGCGCCCTGCGGCAGACGCTCACCGCCCTCTCTGCGGAGGCGGAGTTGCGCTACGCGGCCATCTGCCAGGACAGCGGCATGGTCCTGGCCGAGCATGGCGATGAGGCCCTCCACGACCAGGGCGAAATCGGAGCCCTCGCCACCGGCGCCTTCGCCACCGTGGCCGAACTCGCCAAGCGCCTCGGCGAAAAGCAGTTCGAAGGACTCCACTACCAGGGCGCCGGACGCCACTTCTTCCTCTGCCCGCTCCTGCCGGAGTTTTTCCTCCTCTGCGTCTTCGACAACGACACCAAGATCGCCATCGTCCGCGCCTGCACCACCCGCCACGTCTCGGCCCTGCGTGCTGAACTCAGTCTCGCCACCGAGGACAACTCCGACGCCTCGGCCTTCAGCCTTACCGGCCTCGCCACCGAGACCCTCGGCGATCCCTGGGCGGCACGACGATAAATCAGCGCCCCGCAGCCCCTGCCGGAGCCGGTGCATCAACCGGCCAGTCCGGCCGGTTGATGCTGAGTTGGCATGGACCATGTGTCTCTACGCCAAGACCGTCTCAAAACTCAGCTCGTCGCCACCTTGGCCAGCAGCCCTTTTTCGCGGACGATGCCGAGATTCCACGCGTAAAAGAGGCCCGAAACTGACATCCAGACGACGTTCAGGCCGACAGCCCAGCCGAAGTGGGGCCAGGAAAAGGTCCCCGTTTCCAGCCCCTGCCTCATGCCCTCGAAAACGTGCGTGCTTGGCAGGCTGAGCGCCACCCACTGCACTGCGGACGGCATGACGGACACAGGGTAGTACACCGCCGTGAGCGGCTGGATGAGAAACGGAATGGCCCAGGCCAGACTCTCCGCCGCCTGCCCGTAGCGCATGATGAGGGACGTGGCGAAGATGCCGATGCTCCACCCAAACACGAGCAGACAGCCGAAGAACGGCACGAGCGAGCCCCGCAGCGCGAGGAGATTCCACGAATAGAGCGAATACGAAAGCACGGTCAGAATGATGACCGTCACCGCGATCCGCACGAACCCGACACCGAAGGCCGCGCACAGGTACTCCACCGGGCGCACCGGTGCGACGAAGATGTTGAGCAGATTCTTTGTCCACACGTCCTCCAGAAACGAGATGGCCACGCCCTGCTGGGAGCGGAACATCACGTCCCAGAAAATGACCCCGCCCAGCAGCCAGGAAACGGCCATCGGTGTGCTGGCTCCGGCATCCTGTTTCAGGTACATGGTGAAAAACCCCCACGTGACCAGCTCCATCGTCGGCCAGAAGACCACCTCGGCCAGGCGGACCCAGTTCCGCGTGTAGAGGAAAAGGTAGCGGCAGATGAGCGCGTAAATGATGCGGAAATTCATGGCTTACTTTTTCACCTCCCCGAGCAGTCCGGCCAGATCCTCGCTGCGGGCGATCTGGATGAAGACGTCCTCCAGCGAGTCGGACTTGAATTTTGACACCACGTCCTGCGGCGTGCCCTCGGTGACGACTTTTCCCTTGTGGATGAAAATGATCCTGTCGCAGACCTCCTCGATGTCCCGCATGTTGTGAGAGGTGTAGAGGATGGCCGTGCCCTGCTCCTGCTGGCGGCGGCGGACAAACTTGCGCACCTTGTCCGCGATGTCCGGGTCCAGGCTGGCCGTTGGCTCGTCCAGCATGAGCAGCTCCGGATCGTTCAGAAAGGCCTTGCACAGCTGCACGCGGGTCGCCTCCCCGGCGGAGAGCTGCCCGGTGGTGCGGTCGCGCAGGTGGGGGATCTCCAGCAGCTCCAGCAGCGCTTTGATCTTCTCCTTGTGGTTCTTCACCCCGTAGATTTTGGCGAAGGTCCACAGGTTCTGCCCCACCGTCAGGTTGCCCGGCAGGGACACGTAGGCGGAGGCAAAATTCGTGCGCTTCAGGATCTCGATCCGGTTCGGGGCAAATTCCTTGCCGAAAACCAGCATGGAGCCGCTCGTCGGTGTCGTCAGCCCCAGCAGTATGTTCAGCGCGGTGGTTTTCCCCGCCCCGTTGACCCCCAGCAGGCCCACGATCTCGTTCCTCCGCAGCGTGAACGTGAGCGACTCCAGCGCCACGGTCTCGCCGAAGGTCTTCTTCAATTCTCTGGCCTCGATCACCTCGTCTGACATGAGGCGCGGACCATGACAGCGCCCGCACTGATTGTCAAAGGCCGTCACCGCGCCGGCTGTAGGCGGCAACCCGACGACCGACCAGGCTTGGCATAGGGGTGAGAGTCTGCCAGGCTGCGGTTCATGAAATCCCTGACCTTCTCTATGTTCGTGCTGGCCGGTGTGCTGCCCCTGTGCGCAGTGCCGGCTGCGGCGCATACTTTCAAAAAGCAGCAGCTCGACAACCACTTCTGGGCCGAGGGGGCGTGCTTCATCGACGCCAACAAGGACGGAAAAAAGGACGTGGCCGCCGGCCCCTACTGGTATGAGGCCCCGGAATTTACCAAAAAGCACGAGATCTACCCCGCCACCGCCACCTTTGACCTGAAAAAGCCCGACGGCACCGTGGAAAAGACGCCCGGCTTCGAAGGTGCCCTCGGCAAGGACAACAAGTACTCGGACAACTTTTTCGCCTTCTCCGGCGACTTCAATGCGGACGGCTGGCCGGACCTGCTGATCATCGGCTTCCCCGGGGAGTGGACCTCGTGGTATGAAAACCCAAAGGGCGCGAAGGGCCCGTGGGCGAAGCACATCGCGCTGCGCATCACGGACAATGAATCCCCCACCTTCACCGACGTGACCGGCGACGGGAAAGCGGAACTCATTTGCTCCTCCCAGGGCCGCTACGGCTATGCGACGCCGAATGCCGCCGACCCGAACGGCCCCTGGACCTGGCACCCCATTTCCCCGAACAACAAGTACCAGCGCTTCACCCACGGACTGGGCGTGGGCGATGTGAATGGCGACGGCCGAAAGGACTACCTGGAAGCCAACGGCTGGTGGGAGCAGCCCGCAAGCCTGGCGGGAGATCCGGAGTGGACCTTTCACAAGGTGCAGCTCAACGGCGGCGGGGCGCAGATGTATGCCTACGATGTGAATGGCGACGGCCTGAACGACGTGGTCACCAGCATGGCCGCCCACGGCTACGGCCTGGCCTGGCATGAGCAGGTGAAAAAAGGGGACGAGATCACTTTCATCCCCCACATCTTCATGGGCGACAAACCGGAAGCCAGCCCGTACAAGGTCCGCTTCGGTGAACTCCACGCCGTCGACCTGGTGGACGTGAACGGAGACGGCCTGAAGGACATCGTGACCGGCAAGCGGTTCTGGTCCCACGGCGACCATGGCAACACGGTGAGCGACACGGTGGCCCCGATCTACTGGTTCGAGCTGAAGCGCGGAGCGGACAAGTCGGTGGACTGGATTCCCCACCAGATCGACGGGGACTCCGGCGTGGGCACCCAGGCGGACGCCTCGGATGACTGGAATGGCGACAAGCTCAACGACATCGTCATCTCCAACAAGCGCGGCACCTTCGTCTTCACCCACGAGGCGGCGGCGAAATAGCCGGCTCGCAAATCACGCTGCCAATGAAGATCGCCCTGCTGATTTCCTGCGCCGGCCTTCTGGGCGCAGCGCCCCTCTTGCGTGCCGAGCCCCCAGCCCAGGCGGCTGGAAACCCGGCGCTGGTGCCCGCGTCCAAGCTGGAGAATGATTTCTACGACTGGAATCAACGGCACGAGGCCATCCTGAAAATCAAGAAGGACCTGAACCCGGAGATCGTGATGGTGGGCGACTCCATCACGCACCTCTGGGGCGGCCAGCCGGAGGAGCCAAAGGGAAACCGGGGCCGGGCCGCCTGGCAGGAACTCTTCGGCACACGGCGTGTGCTGAACTGCGGCTTCGGCTGGGACCGCACGCAGAACGTGCTCTGGCGCATCGAGCATGGCGAGCTGGACGGGCTTGCGCCGCAGCTTGTCGTCATCAACATCGGCACGAACAACCTCGCCGGCACCTCGCACGCCCGGGCTTGCACGCCGGAGGAGATCGCCGCCGGCATCGCCCTCGTCGCGCAGCGCTGCCAGGAAAAGTGCCCGCAGGCCAGGGTGGTCGTCATGGGCGTCTTCCCCCGCGGCCGCCAGGCTGCGGACCCGCACCGCGCGAAAGTCACCGCCATCAACGCCGCCGCCGCAAAAGCACTCGCGCCGGTGAAGGGCGTCACCTTTCTCGACATCGGCGCGAAGTTTCTCGCCGCTGACGGCAGCATCCCCGCGGACCTCATGCCGGACGCCCTCCACCCCAGCAACGCCGGATACGCCCTCTGGGCTGCCGCGCTCAAGGACCTGCTGCCCGCTCCCGCCAAACCGTAGCCCTCACGGGCGCGAAACGGGCTCCAGCAGAGGCAGCAGCGCCTCGCGCATGGCGGGAGAGGCGGTTTCCCGGGACCACCGCACGGCTGCCTCCGGGGCGGTGACCGCGAAGTGGCGTGCCAGCGACTCGCAGGCCTGGTCGCGCACCTGGCCGGCAGCCAGGACCCGCACCCAGCTGCTGCTGGAAGGCACGAATCTGCGAGGTGACGGCCAACTATGGATTTAGTTTTCTTGAAATTCTGAGAACGAAAACAGAAAGTCGCCCATGGCGTGCCTCCGGGCGCGATTCTTGGTTGCCTGGCAGGCCGCCGTGGTGGATGCGTGAGCCCGTTTCCGATGCTCCGCTTTGTTCTCAGCCGCCTCGTCCAGTCCCTCGTGGTCCTCCTGACCATCGCGGCCTTGACGTTTTTCCTGACCCGCGCCGCACCCGGCGGCCCCTTTGCCCGGGAGAAAAACGCCTCGCCGGACATCATCGAGCAGATCAAGGAGAGCTACGGGCTGAATGATTCCGCCGTGGTCCAGTTCGGAAACTACCTCAAGGGAATCGTCCTCCACGGGGATTTCGGCCCTTCATACAAGCTGGAAGGCCGCTGGGTTTCAGACCTCATTGCCGATTCCCTGCCCGTCTCCATGCAGCTCGGGCTCTCCGCTCTGGTCATCGCCCTGCTGCTCGGCGTCCCCATCGGGATCCTCGCCGCGGTGAAAAAGAACACCCCTCTGGACTACCTGCCCATGTCTCTGGCCATGAGCGGCATTTGCCTGCCCACTTTTGTCATGGGCCCCCTCCTCTCGCTTTTCCTCGGCCTGAAGCTCGGCTGGTTTCACGCAGCGGGTTGGTACGACTCCTCGGACGCCGTCCTGCCCTCCCTCACGCTGGGCCTCTATTACGCAGCTTACATTGCGCGGATGACCCGGGGCGGCATGCTGGAAATCCTGAGCCAGGACTTCATCCGCACCGCCCGTGCCAAGGGGGTGCCGGAAACCCTCGTCATCCTCCGCCATTCGCTCAAAGGCGGCCTCGTCCCCGTCGTCGCCTTCCTCGGTCCCGCGCTGGCGGGCATGGTCACCGGTTCCTTTGTCATTGAGAACATCTTCCAGATTCCCGGCCTCGGCACCCACTTCATCCAGTCCGCCGCCAACCGGGACTACCTCCTCTCCTGCGGCGCCGCCATCGTTTACGGCGCCCTCCTCGTTTTCATGAACCTCGTCGTGGACATCCTCCAGGCCACCCTCAACCCCCGGCTCCGCCTCACCGAATGAGCGACTCCACCGCAAAAGAAGGCGGCACCTCGCTGTGGCTCGACGCCTGGCTGCGCCTCCGGCGAAACAAGCTGGCCGTGGCCTGCCTCGGCGTCCTCGTTTTCATCGCCCTCCTCTGCTGGGTCGGACCCTGGTTCACCGGATGGACGGAGACCCTCCAGGACCGCGACCTCGGCGCGCAGGGGCCCTCCTGGGCGCACTGGATGGGCACCGACTACCTCGGGCGCGACCTCATGACCCGCGTCTTTTTCGGCGGGCGCATCTCCCTCGCCGTAGGCCTGCTCGCCACCCTCGTCAGCCTCGTCATCGGCGTCACTTACGGCGCCGTGGCCGGCTATGCCGGAGGCCGCGTGGATGCCGCCATGATGCGCCTCGTCGACATCCTCTACGGCCTGCCCTTCATCATTTTCGTCATCCTCATCATCGTCACCGTCGAGCCGCTTCTCGCCAGCATCGCCGTGAAACATCCCGCCTGGAGCTTCCTCGGCAGCCCCCAGGCGAAACTCGGCATCCTCTTCCTCGTCATCGGCGCCTTCGAGTGGCTGACCATGGCCCGCATCGTCCGCGCCCAGGTCATGTCCCTGAAAAAACAGGAGTTCATCGAGGCCGCCCGCTCCCTCGGCCTCAGCCGTTCCCGCATCATCTTCCGCCACCTCATTCCGAACGTCCTCGGCCCCGTCATCGTCTACACCACCCTCACCGTCCCGTCGAACATGCTGCTTGAGGCCGTCCTCAGCTTCCTCGGCCTCGGCGTCCAGCCCCCCTTCAGCAGCTGGGGCATCCTCATCCTCGAAGGCGCCCGCCAGATGGAAGCCCTCCCCTGGCTCCTCATCTTCCCCGCCCTCTTCTTCTCCCTCACCCTCTTTTCCCTCAACTTCCTCGGCGACGGCCTCCGCGACGCCCTCGACCCAAAATCCTCCAAAGACTGAACCTCCCGCCCTCACCTCCCCTGACGGCACGGACTCAACCGCGAATGGACGCGAATCAATGCAAATATCTTGATGAGGCCACGCTGTGGTCCACGACTGCGCATGCCGCGACGACAGCGACAGGGTTCGATGAATCAATGTCTCCACGGAAAGCCTGACTGGAAAGGCCGCTGCGCATGGAACCGATTGAAGGCAACTATCTGGACGAAGCGATGCCAAGGATGGTGGGATCTCGCGAGGTTCTTCTGCCCTCGGATCCGGGGTTCTTGATCTACCGCCAGGAGGTCTACGACATCGCCGGTGCCGCCATGGAAGTCCTGAACACCCTCGGTCACGGATTCCACGAAAAAGCTTACGAAAATGCCCTCGTCGTCGAGTTTTCCCACCGGAACATCCCCTTCGTGCAGCAGCCGTCCTTCGACATTCGGTACAAGGGGGTCAAAGTCGCCGAGTTCGTCCCTAATCTGGTCCTCTATGGAAAAATCATCGTCGACACGAAGACGGTCCCCAAACTCACCACACGGGAGGTCGGCCAGATGCTGAACTACCTCAACGTAACGGAACTCAACCTCGGACTTCTGATCAACTTCGCCAACCCCAAGCTCGAATGGCAGCGCGTAGTCCTCTCAGAACACCGCCACCGCCGATAGTCAATTTTCCCCGTCCCCAAGCCCCCCCCAACCAAAACTCCACATTCCCGGCAAAACATCTGCTTCTATCCACACCCAATCGCCGCTGATCCAGTAGCCCATTTCCCTCGTCTCCAAGTTTCGCCAAGCCAAAAACCGCCCAACCAAAACTCCGCACTCCCAGCAGCATATTTGCTTTCATTCGCGTCCATTCGCGGTTGACCCCGCGCCCCGAGCCACGAGCCCCGCGCCCCAGCCCTCAGCCCCCAGCCATCCTCCCCCACTCATGCCCCTCCTTGATGTTCAAAATTTACAGGTCGCCTTCCACACCCGCCACGGGGTTGTCAGGGCGGTGGATGATGTGTCCTTTTCCCTCGATCGCGGGGAGACGGTGGGCATTGTTGGCGAGTCGGGTTCGGGGAAATCCGTCACCTGCCATTCCCTCATGGGCCTCCTGCCCCGGCCGCCCGCGCGCATCGAAGGCGGGCGCGCCCTGCTCAACGGCATGGACCTCCTCGCCTGCTCCCCGGAGGAGCTGCGCCAGGTGCGTGGTCGCCGTATCGGCATGATTTTTCAGGACCCCATGACCTCCCTCAATCCCTACCTCCGGATTTCCACCCAGCTCATGGAGCCCCTCACCCTCCACCTCGGCCTGGACAAAAAAACCGCCCTCGCCCGCGCCACCCAGGCGCTGGAGGAGGTCGGCATCCCGGACCCCGCCCGCCGCGTCACCATGTACCCGCACGAATTCTCCGGCGGCATGAGGCAGCGCGTCATGATCGCCATGGCCCTCATCACCCGGCCCGAGATCCTCATCGCCGACGAGCCCACCACCGCCCTCGACGTCACCGTGCAGGCCCAGATCCTCGACCTCCTGCGCGACCGCCAGCGGGAGCTGGGCACCGCCATCATTTTCATCACCCACGATCTCGCCGTCGTCTCCCAGATGTGCGACCGCATCCACGTCATGTACGCCGGGCGCTTCGTCGAGTCCGCCCCCACCGACGCCCTCTTCGCCACCCCGCGCCACGCCTACACCCGCGCCCTGCTCCGCAGCATCCCCGCCAGCCGCCACCGGGATGAGGAACTCCTCACCATTCCCGGCACCCCGCCTGATCTCTCACGGCTCGGTCCCGGCTGCGCCTTCTCCCCGCGCAATCCGCAAAGCGCCCGCTGCCTCACCACCCGCCCCCCCTTTGCCGAAATCTCCCCGCGCCACTGGGTCCAGAACTGCCCCGGCTGCCTGGAAAACTGACACCCTGTCACCCTCCCCCCGCCGCGAGTCATCGAAAGCTGCGCGGCGCCAACCCCGCCGGCGAAGGCCCCGCCGCCGATCCCCTCCAAGCCGAGATCCCGTAAACGCCCGCGCCGCCGAAAGCGCCTGCCCCCAACGCGACACAGACATTCCTGTCTGTGTCTCTATGCCGCCGCGGGCGCTCGATCCTCCCGCGCCCCCAGCCGCGTGCAGCAGCGCGCTGCCTGGGGCGTGCGCGGGGTGCATCGGGATCAATCAGCGCCTCCGGCGGCCAGGGGACACAGACAGGAATGTCTGTGTCACGCTGCCTGGGGCACGCGGCAGCCCCTGGCGTTTTGGGCCAAGGGCCCACTCCATCCCAGCCTGGGCCGCAGGCCCAGGAAACCGCAGGCAAACCAGCGAGGGCTGAAGGCCCGCTCCATCCGCCCCCACAGGATGGGACGGGCCTTCAGCCCTCCAGATTTTGGCACTCAATCCTGGGCCTGCGGCACAGGCTGGGATGAGGCGGGCCCGTGGGCCTGGAAACCCTCCCCAGCCCCAAGCTCCCCCCAAGGTTTCTCTGGGCAAATCCCCCGGCTCCGTCAATAATCTCCCCACCCACCCCGGCGCCCCGCCCCGGCACTCCTATCCCTCCATGCTCGACTTCCGCCAAAAGCCCAAACCCCACGCTGCCTCCGGCGCCGCCCTCCGCGCCGCGCTTCCCGCTGGCGTGACCCTTAGGCGCACGCTTCGGGGGCATACGAACTACGTAAACCGCCTAGCCTGGTCGCCCGACGGCGCGGCCCTCGCCTCGGCATCGCACGACCATACGGTGCGGGTCTGGGACGCCGCTACCGGGATCTGCCGGCACACCCTAAGAGACCATACGGACGCGGTGGATGGCGTCGCCTGGTCCCCGCTCGGCGGCAGGCTGGCCAGCGGATCGGGTGACGACACAGTGCGGCTCTGGGACGCGGCCACGGGTCTGATCCAGAGCACGCTAAAGAGGCATGGGGGCATTGTCTTTGGCGTGACCTGGAACCCAGACGGCACGCGGTTGGCCAGCACGAGTCAGAACAAGACGATCTGCCTGTGGCAGCCCGGCCGCCCCACGGCGGAGCGCGTGCTGGAGGGGCATCGGGACTGGGTGCGTGCCGTGGCCTTTTCCCCCGACGGCGCCAGGCTGGCCAGCGCGAGTGATGACCACACCTTGGGCCTGTGGGACGTGGTGGACGGGAAACGTCTCGCCGCGCTGAAGGGGCATGGCGACTGGGTGCTGGACGTGGCCTGGTCGCCCGACGGCAAGCGGCTGGCCAGCGCGAGCAGCGACCGGACGGTGAAGGTGTGGGACGCGGAGACGGGCACCCAGCGCCTCTCCCTCGAGGGGCATACGGGCCGAGTGACGGCGGTGGGCTGGTCCACCTGCGGGCGCCTGCTGGCCAGCAAAAGCAAAGATGGCACGGTGCGGCTCTGGCACGGGCAGACCGGCGCTGCCCTGGCCAGCCTGAGCGAACCGGCGAGCGGCAATTATTTCGCCAGTCTGGCTTGGCACCCGAACAAGGCGCGGCTGGCGGTGGTGGGCAGCGACCCGGGCACGCGGGAGGACTATCGCGAACACCTGATCCACATTTACGACATCGATGTAGACGCCCTGCTGGGCACGAAGCAGGCGCAGAGCGTGCCGTACTTGAGCGCACGAGTGGTGCTGGTGGGGGAGCGCACGGCGGGCAAGACCACGCTGGGGTATCTGCTGGCGCATGGCGAGTACCAGAAGCATGACCGGACGCACGGCCAGCAGTTCTGGCGCGTGCCCAGGCTGTGCCCGAAGCCAACAAAGAAA
>JANOAS010000214.1:0-4812 GCA_031411255.1 bacterium | reverse complement strand
CCGTCAATTTCTCCGCACCACGACCTTTGCCGCTGCCGCGCTTGCGCTGCCGGATTTCGCCCGCGCCATCGAGCCGTTTCTGCGTCCGGGAAAACCGGCGCTCCGCTCCAGCCTGGCTGCCTATTCGTTCCGCGACACCTTTAAGAGCGATCCCCAGAAGCTCGACCTCTTCAAGTTCATCGACTACTGCGCGGACCAGGGGCTCGACGGGGCGGAGCTGACCAGCTACTACTTCCCTGCGGAAATCACGGCCGATTTCCTCCTCAAGGTGAAGCGCCACGCCTTTCTCCGCGGCGTTGCGATCAGCGGTACGGCCATCGGAAACAATTTCGCCCTGCCGAAAGGCCCGGCCCGCGACGAACAGATCGCCCTGTGCAAGACTTGGATCGACCGGGCGGCCCTCATGGGCGCGCCGCACATCCGCGTTTTCGCGGGGGTCCCGCCGAAGGGCATGACGGCGGAGGAGGCCTTCCCGCTGTGCATCGAGGCGCTCGAAGAATGCTGCGCCTACGCTGGCATCAAGGGCATCTTCCTCGGCGTGGAAAATCACGGCGGCATCGTGGCCGAGGCGGATGACCTGCTTCGCATCGTGAAGGCGGTGAAAAGCCCGTGGCTCGGGATCAACCTTGATTCCGGCAATTTCCACACCGCCGACCCCTACGGCGATCTGGCAAAAATCGCGCCCTACGCCGTCAACGCCCAGGTGAAGGTGGAGATGAAACCAAAAGGCGCGGCGGCTGCCGAGCCGGTGGATCTGCCCCGTCTCATCAAGATCCTGCGCGACGCGAACTACCAGGGCTACGTGGCGCTGGAGTACGAGGCGAAGCCGGACCCATGGACCGACGTCCCAGTCTGGCTGGGCCGGATGAAGGAGGCGCTTCGTTGAGCGACGATCTGGAGACCCTGACGCGGCTCATCCGCGGACGCCGAACCGGCAAGCCGGCGATCATGGATCCCGACCGCGAAGTGCCCCGCGCCCTGC
Source organism: bacterium (assembly GCA_031411255.1). GTDB lineage: Bacteria > Verrucomicrobiota > Verrucomicrobiia > Verrucomicrobiales > V1-33 > JANOAS01. The sequence goes on along the minus strand of JANOAS010000214.1, from coordinate 3,830 downwards.
TGGAGCAGCTCCTGGCGAATGCCACGTGGGCTCCGTCGCACGGCCTCACGGAGCCGTGGCGCTTCCACGTTTTCACCGGGAAATCCCGCAACCGCCTGGCCGCCGGGATGCCGCTTTTATATGACCAGGTCACTCCGCCCGCCGAAGTGCGGCCGGACAAACGCGAAAAACTCGGCGCGCAGCCGCTGATGGCCCCGGTGCTCATCGCGCTCGGCATGATGCACCAGCCTGGCGGAAAAATTCCGGAAGCCGAGGACCTGATGGCCGTGGCGTGTGCGGTGCAAAACCTGCACCTCAGCGCCCACGCCGCAGGCCTGGCGGGGTTCTGGTCATCCCCTCCCCTGCTCTCCGCACCGGAGGCGGGCCCGGTGCTCGGGATGGCCGACGGGGAGAAATGCCTCGGCCTGTTCTACCTTGGCTGGCCGAGGCCCGGGTCCCCCGCCCCGCACAGCGCAAGGCGCCCGCTGGCGGAGAAGGTGACGTGGGAGGATTGAAGGCCGTTCCGCCGCAGACTAACGCGACGGCACCTGAATGATCGTCGAATTTCCCCCGCCGAATGAAGGGGTGCGAGGCACGGGTGCGGGCCGCAGAGAGGGTGTCTGCACGATGATGCCGGTGCCGGTGGTGCGGCCACCCACCTGGCGCGGGTTCGGCTGCCAGCGGGGAGGCTCCGGACAGCCCGGTGGCCGTCCGCAACCAGGTTGACCGCCGTAGCCGTAGCCATAGCCCCGGCCATAAACATAGCCGTACGGGTAGCCCGACGTTCCGTAGTTTGAAATCAGGGAGGGATGAATGTAGGTCTGGCCGCTGTAGATGCGGGTGGTCTGGGTGCCGTTGCGGTCCACATAGCTAACCGGCGTGCCGAGGTCGCGCGGATTTTCGAGCTGGACGTTGATTCCCTGTCCGGTGACGCGTGAATTTTCCGAAGCGATCTGGCCGTAGAGGCGCTCCTCCGCAGCGATGGCCCCCTGCGTGCCCCAGCGGGCCCGGGCTTCATTGTGCGCCCACTCTGTCTGGCGTCGCTTTTCAGCCTCGGCCTCGACAACGACCCGCTGCTCCCGCTCCCGCGCGGCGAAGGCGGCTGCCTTCTCGGCATCATAGCCGAAGCGCTGCTGCTGCTCCCGTCCGAGGTCGGTGAACTGGATTTTTGCCACTCCGTTTGAGTGGGCAAACGCCACGCCGTCCGGGTAGACCTTCAGAACGCGGCAGGATTCGTAGGACTTCCCAGTGCGGGTCTTCAGGGAAAAGGTCTCCTCCTTCGGTGCCGCCGTGGCAGCACTGGCGAGGATTCCGAAAAACGCGAGATGGGCGAAGAGTTTCATGTCTGGATTCAATCACGTCCAGGCGGGCTCGTCAATGCCTTTGCCCACCCGGGTTTTGTTAAGAAAAGCTGGCTTTTTAGCTGGTGGTCAGCCGGTTTCTAGTACCCGACAGGGATGTAGGTCTGGCCGTTGCCGGAGGTGCCGGTCAGCTTCTTGAGCCAGTCGAGTTCATTTTCGAACTTTGCGAGGTTCTGCCGGACATTTCCATACAGGCTGACCCGGTCCGCCGCGCCGCGGGCGCGCTCCGTGAGCCGCTGCACATTGGCCACGCGCTCGGCCAGTTCAGCCGGGTCTGCCGCCTGGAAAAAGCGCTTCTTCAGGCACTCCACGGCTTCATGCAGGGCCAGCACCGTCTGGTAGAGGATTTTTTCCCTGATTCCCTCTGCGGAGCCCCGCCCGTCCTGCAGTTGAGCCAGGTAGCTGTTCCCCAGCGCAGAGGAATGGCAGAGCAGCTTTTCCAGGCTGGTGGCTATTTTCTCCTCCTCGTTCCAGTTCGTGGCCTGAACCGTGGAGGGGGTGGTGGTTTGCGCCGTGGCGGAGAGCGGCAGGCAGGCGAGGAGGGTGAAAATGAGCAGGAAGGGTGTTTTCATGAGAGACGGTTCGGGTTGGATTGGTCCAGTTAGACGTCGAGAATCGCCGGATTATTCACGCTCACGAAAAAAAACTTCGCGGGGAAACCACGCGGGCCGCTTGGCAAACCGGCAGGGGGCATTTATAAAGAGAACGTGACTATCAAACGAGCCGTGATCACCGCTGCGGGACGCCGCCAGCAGCATCTGCCCCTCCAGACCATGGTGGACCGGGAGGGGCGCACCCGGAAAGTACTCGGCCTGCTCATGGACGAAGTCGTCTCCGCAGGCATCGAGAGCATTGCCCTCATCATCCGCCCCGGAGACGAGCCGCTCTACAAGGAGGCGGCCGACGCCGCGCGTGCCGATGTGACCTTTATCGAGCAAAACGAGCCCAAGGGCTACGGCCACGCCGTCCTCTGCGCCGCCCGCACCGTGGGCGACCAGCCGTTCCTCCTCATGGTCAGCGACCACGTCCACGTCAGCGACCGCGCCGGGGAAACGTGCGCCCAGCAGCTCGTGGCCGTGGCGGAGCAGGAGGACTGCATTGTCTCCGCCGTGCAGGCCACGCATGAGAGCCGGCTCTGCCACTTCGGCGCCATCGGCGGCACTCTCTTCGAGGGGCGCGAGCGCCTCTACCAGGTGCAGCGCGTGCTGGAGAAACCCAGCCCCACCGAGGCCGAACAGAGCCTTATGATTCCAGGCCTGCGCCACGGCTACTACATGTGCTTTCACGGCATGCACATCCTGACGCCGCTCGTCCTGGAGCTGCTGCACGAGCGCGAACTGGCCCTCAAAGACGGGGAAACCATGGACCTTTCCTCATCCCTCAACACCGCCGCCCGCCGCGCCCGCTACCTGGCCTGCGCCATCCACGGACGCCGCTACGACCTCGACCACCGCCACGGCGTGCTCATGGCCCAGCTGGCCGTCGCTCTGGACGGCAGCTACCGGGACGAACTGCTCGCAGGTCTCGTCGAGCTGCTCGCCCAGGTCAGGAAATAGCGGAGCGCTGCCCGCCGGGAACGGCTCAAGGATCCACCTCAAAGAGCCGGTAAAACCGCTGCGGGTCCAGCACCGGGGCGCGCTCCGTGGCCGGAGGACCGGGGTCGCTCCAGTTTTCCTCGACCTGGCTGGCTGTGAAAAGCGTGGGCGCATTCACCCAGCGCTCCAGATTGTCGCTGGACTGGATGAGAAATTTCCGCCCGGGCGTGGCCGTCCACTCGAGGCGGTAGGTCTGCTCCAGCGGAGCCGGGAAAATCTGCAACGCCACCGGCACCGCGCAGGGCGAACCAATGGGCGGGAAGCCGATGTTCCGCCGGAGGAAAGCGGAGGCCGATGCGACGACCCCCTCCACGTGCGCCGGGCCGGCGAAGGCTTGTGATCCTGCCTGCCGGCTGGCCTCGATCTCGGCAGCGCTGAGGGCGCGGTCGTAGAGGCGGAACTCCTCGAAGGTGGACGGGGCATTCGGGTAACCGGTCCAGTTCCCCCGTCCCAGCCAGTTGTTCACGTCGCTCAGATCGGAAAGATTGAGCGGGAGGTCGTTCATTTCGCCCTTGAACTCCCCGTCGCGATAATAGCGGAGGGACATCAGGCCGGGCGTGGTGTTGTCCACGGCAACGGCGAAGTGGAACACACGGCCCGGGATGGTGGCAGAATCTGTGTCGAGCACATACTCCCCGGCCCCGGAGGGATCACCATTCCGCACGGCCAGCCGCTGCCCGTCCGAGTAGGTTCCCCGGCTTGTGGTCAGTGAAATGTAGTCGAGGCCCTCATCGCCGTCTCCGTTGGTGTTGCCCGGGCCGCTTACCTCCCCCTGCGCCCCGCCCGGGCTGCTGGAGCCAAAGCTGAACAGGTGCCCCCAGAGCGTGCCCACGACATCCACCGAGGCCCAGCCCTCAAACGTGACCTGGTTGAGCGGCGAGATGAGACCGTTTGG
>JANOAS010000213.1:0-10828 GCA_031411255.1 bacterium | reverse complement strand
CGCCTCTGGCAGCACCACTTTGGCCGCGGCCTCGTCGCCACGCCGAACGACTTCGGCCACACCGGCGCGGCCCCGTCAAATCCGGCCCTGCTGGACTGGCTCGCGGCCGAACTCATCCGCAATGGCTGGCACCTGAAACCGCTCCATCGCCTGCTCCTGACCAGCGCCGCCTGGCAGCAGAGCACCACCGCAGATCCCGCAAAGCTGGCCGCCGATCCCGGCAACGCCCTTTTCCTCCGCCGCGCCCCGCAGCGCCTGGAGGCCGAGGCCATCCGCGACAGCGCCCTCGCCGTCGCCGGCATGCTCGACCGCACCCCCTTTGGCCCCGGCACGCTGGATGAATCAAGCCGCCGCCGCAGCGTCTACCTGACGGTGAAACGCAGCCAGCTCATGAACTCCATGGTCGTCTTCGACGCGCCAGAGCCCCTCACCAGCCAGGGCTTCCGCCCCACCACCACCGTGGCCCCGCAGGCCCTGCTCCTCATGAACAGCCCGCAGGCCCGCAGCCTCGCACTCGCCTTTGCCCGCCGCATCCTGGCCGCAGGAAACTCCGAGCCCGACGTCCAGCTCGTCACCCGCATCTACACCGCCGCCCTCGCCCGGCCCCCGCGCGATCCCGAGACCCGCGACGCCACCGCCTTTCTCCAGTCCGCCACCGCCGACTACACCGCCGCCGGAAAACCCGAGCCCCGCACCCTCGCCCTGGCCGACTTCTGCCAGGCCGTCCTCGCCTTGAATGAGTTTGTGTACGTCAATTGACCGACCGCGCCCCTCCGATCGTCCGTATCCAAAAGGATTCCCGTTTGATCATTCCCCCTGGCGCATTGAAGATTTTCCACCATGACGACTCCAGATTGCTCCCAGCGTTTCCTCCCATTCCGTGAAAAAATGACCGCAGCCGGCCTGGACGCGGCGGCGGTGAGGGCGTTCGCGGGGAGTTATGCAGCGCTCGAGAGCGGGGCGACGGGGATGATTTCGGAAAGTGAAATCGACCCGGCGCAGGGGCTGCCCTCGGCTGCGAGTCTCGGCGTTTCGCCACGCGCAGGGCTGCTGGAGGAGACGGTGGTGATCAAGCTGAACGGCGGACTGGGCACGAGCATGGGGCTGGAGAAGGCGAAGTCGCTGCTGCCGGTGAAGGGCAGCGACTCGTTTCTCGACTTGATCGCCCGGCAAGTCACCCACCTGCGGGGCGGGAAATCGAGCCCGCGTTTTCTGCTCATGAACAGCTTCAGCACGTCGGACGACACGCAGGAGGCCCTGCGCGCGAAGCACCCCGGCCTGGGCGATCCTGCCGCGCTGGAACTGATGCAAAACCGGGTGCCCAAGGTGCGGGAGGACAATCTGGAGCCGCTGGCCTGGCCGGAAAATGAAGACCTGGAGTGGTGCCCGCCCGGCCACGGGGACATTTACGCCTGCCTGCTCGGCTCGGGCTGGCTGGACCGGCTCCTGGCGGAGGGGATCAAGTACGCCTTTGTTTCAAACTCGGACAACCTCGGCGCCACGCTCGACCCGGAGTTGCTGACGTGGTTCGCGGACAGCGGGAAATCATTTCTCATGGAGGTGACGCGCCGCACCGCCGCAGACCGGAAGGGCGGCCACCTGGCGGTCAGGAAATCCGACGGACGCCTCCTGCTGCGCGAGAGCGCCCAGTGCCCGGCAGCGGACATGGATTCATTCCAGAACATCGACCGCCACCAGTATTTCAACACGAACAACCTCTGGATCCGCCTCGACCGGCTGAAGGAGGCCCTGCTCCAGCACGACGGGCTCATCCCGCTGCCGGTCATCATCAATAAAAAGACGGCCGATCCCCGGAACAAGAAATCCACGCCCGTGGTGCAGCTGGAGACGGCGATGGGCGCGGCCATCGAGTGCTTCGCCGATGCGGGCGCGGTGGACGTGCCGCGCACGCGCTTCGCCCCGGTCAAAACCACGAGCGACCTGCTCATGATCCGCTCGGATCTTTACCGGCTGACGGAAGATTTCCGCCTGGAGCTGGATCCGCGCCTCAACGGCATGCCCCCGCACCTTCACCTCGACGAAAACCGCTACAAACTGGTCGACGGGCTGGAGACAGGCTTCGCCGAGGCCCCGTCCCTGCTGGGCTGCACCAGCCTCCTCGTCCACGGCCCCGTCATTTGCCAGAAAGGCGTCGTCTTCAAGGGCGAAGTGGTGCTCCACAACCACTCCGACCACGCCGTTGTGCTGAAGGCGGGGGTTTACGAGGGGAAGATCGGGGTGGCGTGAGGGGGCTTCATGGCTGCAAGGGATTGATCCAGCGCAGCCCCGGAAATTTGCCAAAATCCGCATCGCAAGAAGCAAGCTCGCAGTTCATCTCAATCGCAAGTGCGGCAAGGTGCGCATCTGTAATCAAATTTCCGGTGGCCTGGGCAGCCCGGCACGCGGACTCAAAACAGGCCATGTGGCCCGGGCCTGGACCAACGACGCTCACGCTGGGAAGCGCCTGCCAGTCCGCGATGATGGCCAGAGCCTCCTCCAGCGTAAAAGGGTTGGTCAGCGCTTTGTGGTTTGTGGCAATCCGCACAAAAGCAACGAGCGTGAACCAGGAGAGACCGACCGCGCCACGCACCCCGGACAAAGTTTCCTCCAGCCAAAATTTGGCCTCAGCATGTTTCGGTGCACCCGTGTGAACCGCGTAGATCAAGAGGTTGGCATCAAGCAGGATCATGAGGGAATACTGTGCAAGTCATCCTCGTCGAAGTGCGCCAGCCTCGTCACATCCAAACCCGGCCGGACCTTGAGATCGCGGGACGGCAGCGAGTATTTCCCGGCAGATTGACGCGAAACCGGCAGGTTTTGAGTGGAATTAAACTGCTCAAGCAACTGCCTCAAAAGCCGTTCAAATTCCCGCGCCTGCGAAGCAGGCAGGCTGTGAAGACGTTGATCTATTGATTCCGCGACGGCGTTCATGTCGAAAATGTAGTGCCGTCCCTTTCAAATGCAACCGAGGGCCTCAACGGGGCAAATTCCCTCCACGGAGAACGGCGTGGATATTTTGCCCCCAACGAAGCAGACAGGCTTTTCGACTTTCCGCTGGCAGTGGGCGGCAGCGGCTCCGTGATCGCCCCCCCTTCGTGCTTGATCCGGCGAAGTTTCCCGGCAGAGTCCGCAGATGAGTTTTCTGGATGACAAGTTTTACGTGAGGTGGTCCGAGCTGACGGCGGAGCGGGTGGTGGAGGACATCACTGCGGCTCTGGCGAGGGCTGCGGCGAATGTGGATGCACTGTGCCGCGTGGACCGCGGGCGGCTGAATTTCGAGTCCGTCTTCACGGCGTTTGAGCGGAGCACGGAGGCGCTGAACCAGGCCTGGGGTCTGGTGGGTCATCTGGATGCGGTGTGCAACAACGACCCGCTGCGCAAGGCCTACAACGACATGCTGCCGAAGGTCACAGAATTCTTCACGAAACTGACGCTGAATGAATCGCTCTGGGACTTGTTTGTCACCTTTGAGCGCACGGAGCACGCGGCAAAGCTGGCCGGAGTGGAGCGGCGGTTCATGGAGGAGACGATGGCGGAGTTTCGCCTGAACGGAGCGGAACTGCCCAGGGACAAGAAAACGCGGCTGGAGGCGGTGGAGGCCGAGCTGGCGCAGATCACGCAGAAGTTTTCCGAAAATGTGCTCGACTCCACCAACGCGTGGGAGCTGGTCATTGATGACGAGTCCAGGCTGGAGGGTCTGCCCGACTCCGCCCGGGAGGCGGCGCTGGCGGCGGCAAAGGCGAAGGGTTTCGGCACGGACGAGGCGCCAAAGTGGAGGTTTACGCTGAAGGCGCCGTCGCTCATTCCGGTGCTGGAGCATCTGGAGGACGAGGCAATCCGGAAGGAGGTCTGGCAGGCGAGCACCACGGTGGGCCGCACGGGCGAGTGGGACAATACGGCGCTCATCCGCCGCATCCTGGAGCTGCGCCGGGAAAAGGCCGCGCTGCTGGGCAAGGCGAATTTCCCCGACCTGGTGCTGAACCGCCGGATGGCGAAAAATGGGGCCGCCGCGCTCCGGTTTGTGGAGGACCTGCACACGAGAATCAGTCCGGCGTTCAACCGGCAGACGCGCGAACTCCAGGAGTACAAGGCCGAGGCCACCCACACCCCCGCCGGACCGCTGGAGCCGTGGGAGTCCGCCTTCTGGGCGGAGAAACGGAGGAAGGCGCTCTACGACTTCGACGAGGAGGAACTGCGTCCGTATTTCCCCATGGCCGGGGTGATGCGCGGCATGTTCACCTTGTGCGAGACGCTCTTCGAGATCGAAATCCGGGAGCGCGAGGCAGTCTTCATCGAGCCGGGCGCGGCCAAACCCGAGGGCCTGGTCCCTGCGGAAAAGGGCGGGCCGGTGGAGGTGTGGCACCCGGAGGTGAAGTTTTACGAAATTTTCAACCTGAAGGGCGGACACCTGGGCTCCTTCTACGCAGACTGGCACCCGCGCGACTCGAAACGCAGCGGGGCCTGGATGAACTACCTGAAGACGGGGCTGCCGCCGTCCGAGGAGCACGAGCGCACGCCGCACCTCGGGCTGATCGTCGGGAACATGTCCCCCGCCGCCGGGGGCAAGCCTGCGCTGCTCACGCATGGCGAGGTGGAGACGGTCTTCCACGAGTTTGGCCACCTCCTGCACCACCTGCTGGGCAGTGTGAAGGTGAAGTCGCTCAACGGCGTGAACGTGGCCTGGGACTTCGTCGAGCTGCCGAGCCAGATCATGGAAAACTTCTGCTGGCAGCGGGAGAGTCTGGACCTCTTCGCCAAACACTACGAAACGGGCGATCTGATTCCGGCCCGGCTTTTCAAAAAGCTGATGGCGGCGCGCAACTACATGTCCGCCGTGACGACGATGCGGCAGCTGGCCTTCGCCAGGATGGACCTCGCCCTGCACCTGCGGTCCGGCCTTTCCGATACCGAGGATCTGGACGCGGTGTGCGAGGACATCCTCTCCGGCTACCTCATGCCGATGAAGACGAAATCCCCGACGATGGCGCGGCGGTTCACGCACCTTTTTGCCAGCCCGGTCGGCTATGCGGCAGGCTACTACTCGTACAAATGGGCCGAGGTGCTGGATGCTGACGCGTTCAGCCGGTTCCAGGCCGAGGGTGTGCTGAATCCCGTGGTGGGACGCGCCTTCCGGGACAGCGTGCTGAGCCGTGGAAACTCCGAGGACCCTGCGGTGCTCTTCCGCGAGTTCATGGGCCGCGACCCGGACCCGGAGGCGCTCCTGCGTCGCTGCGGACTGGCCTGAGGCCGGGCAGTCCGTCAGACGAACACCAGCTTCAACCCCGCGATGATGAGGACGACAGAAAGCGTCCGGCAGATGGCGGCGGAGGGCAGCCTCGTGCTGCCGAAGTGGGAGCCCAGCCCCCCGCCTGCCACGGCGGCGGCGGCGAGCCACACGGCAAAACCCGGCACCGCCCGCACGCTGGCCACGTGGCCGAGCAGCCCGGCCACTGAATTGACCAGAATGAAGACCGCCGCCGTGGCCGAGGCCTGGCGAGGAGCGGACCAGCCGGCAAAAAGGAGCAGCGGGCTCAGGAAAATGCCGCCACCCACGCCCGTGAGGCCCGAGACCAGCCCCATGACCGCCCCCCAGCCCAGCGCGGCAGGGAGCGGCGGGCTCTTTATTTCCCCCTCCTCCCGGGTCCGGTGCACCAGCAGCCGGACTGCGGCGAACAACAGCACCACCCCCACCAGCGGCCGGTAAAAATGGACCGGCAAGGTGATGGCGCCGCCAGCGAAGGCCATGGGGACCGACGTCACCGCAAACGGCCAAAGCCGGGAACAGGAAAAATGCCCGGCGCGGTAAAACTGCACAGCGGCAACCGTGGCCACCAGGATGTTCAACACCAGAACCGTCGGCTTCATCGTCTCCGGCGCCATCCCGGAGAGCGCCATCACGGCGATGTAGCCCGAAGCCCCGGCATGACCCACGCATGAGTACAGCGCGGCGATGCCGAAGACAGCGGCAGCCAGAAGAACGAGGTGGATGCCGTCCATGGCAGGAATCCCCCGGCTGCCTTTCTACCGGAGGTCGCCCGCCTCCAGCTCGTCCAGGTAGATGAAGTCGGGCGCCTTCACGCCGGCCTCCGCCCGGATCTTCACGAGAGCCGGGGATTCAAAAAAACGCCTCGCGTCCGCGTGGGAGGTCCAAACTGAAAAGTGAACGATCCTGTTCGGCTCGTTCTCGTATTTCAGCACCTGGTAGGAGCGCTCCCCGGCGTCGCGGCGGATGCCGGCGGCTCCGTCGAACACTTTTTTCCAGGCAGGGTAGTCGGCGACTTCGTGGATGATCAGGACGTGTGGCATTTCGTTGCGGTGTGGTGTGCCCGTTAGCCCCGGCAGTCGGGGCTGGCAACCTCGATCCCTTTTTCACACGGCCCGCCGGCCGGCCAAACGGCAATTTTCAGCGCTCCCGCCCCCACCAGTCTGCCCCTCGCTTTTGCGAAAACAGGTCGCACTTCTTAACTATCGACCTCAGGCAACCTCTCCGGACGGCGATTTCCTCCCGTAAACGCTCTTTTGGGACCCGGTTCTTCTAGTTTTTATCACTTTTTTCATGGAAATTATGGTTTTTAGTTGCGCATTTGATAAAAATGATAAATACTAGAAACATGCAAGACCGCTATCAAACACTCGAAAACGTCGGCGCAGGTGGGGCTGGGAACATCTTCCGGGCCTGGGACCGGAAGCTGAACCGTGAAGTCGCCATCAAGCGAGTGAAGGACACGGATGATCTCCTTTACAAAAAGGAGATCATGGCCGCCCTGAAGCGTGAAGCCGTCGCGCTGGCAGCCGTGCAGCACCCGAACGTGGTCTCCCTGCTCGACACCGGGAAGGACGACGAAGGCGAGTACATGGTGCTCGAATATTTGAAAGGCGAGGACCTGGAGTCCGTGGTGGCCCGCGGCACCTTCCTTGACGATGATTTCCGCCGCCTGATGACCCAGATGCTGGAAGCACTGGCCGCCGCGCACGACCGCGGCCTGCTCCACCACGACATCAAGCCATCCAACGTCCGCCTCACCTGGCCCTTTGGCGGTGCCTTCGTGGCCAAGCTGGTTGACTTCGGCCTGGCCCGCTCGAAATACGACGGTCTGCCCATCGGGAACTCGACCGGCGAGCGCTCCTGGGGCACCCCCCACTACATGGCTCCCGAGCTTTTTGACGGCTCCGCTGCCAGCGTCCAGACCGACCTCTACGCCCTTGGCTGCCTGGCCTACTTCATTCTGACCGGGCGCCTCGCCTTCAAAGGAGAGAACCACGGAGACATCAAGAAAGCCCACCGCGCCCATGATCTGACCCGCATCGAGGAACTCCGCCCCGACATTCCGGCCGCCGTTTGCCACTGGGTTCACTGGCTCATCCAGCCGGACGTGAACTACCGCCCGCTGAACGCCCTCTGCGCTCTGAACGCCCTCGAGTCCCTCCCCCGCTCCGCTGTTGCCCGCCACGGCTCCGCCGCCGCCCCGGCCTCCATGCCGGAAGTCCTCTTTGCCTGATCCCCCGCCCACCCATTTGCCCCCCGGCAGACACCCCCGGCCCCCAATTCCCCCCGGTTTCCCCTGTTTCCCCAGCAAAAGCAAGCCCCGGCCCCGGACATCCCCCCGTCCGGACCGGGGCTTGTGAAGTTTGGCCCACTTGAAACTTTTGTCTTTTCTCCCATCCCCCTTTCGGGGTAGCATCACCCCGATGAATCCCCGAACACCCCTTTTTCTCCTCCTCGGCACCTGCCTCCCAGCCCTCGCCGCCGACGCGCCGCCCCCCGCTGCGTGGAAGGCATGGCTCGCCACCCCGCGGGAGCAGCGTCCAGCCCTGGCCACTCTCGACTGGGCCCGCGCCCCCCTCTCAAAAACGGACGCCGCCGCCGCCCAGTCCGCGCTGTGGGACGACCACGCCGCCTTCATTCGCGCCACCCGGACGGAGGAAATCAAGGCAAAGCGGATCACCCTGGGGAAGCTGACCATGAAGTGGGACACCCTGAGCTTCGGAACCCCGCCAAAAACCGGCCGCAGCCTCTTCCTCTCCATGCACGGCGGCGGAGGCGCCCCGCCGGAGGTCAATGAATCACAGTGGGTCAACCAGATCAAACTCGGCCAGGCCTACAAGCCCGCCGAGGGGCTCTACCTCGCCCCGCGCGCGCCCACGGACACGTGGAACCTCTGGCACGAAGGCTACATCGACACCTTTTACGCCCGTCTCATCGAGGACCTCGTCGTCCTGGAAAACGTGAATCCGGACCGCGTTTACATCATGGGCTACTCCGCCGGCGGAGACGGCGTCTACCAGCTCGGCCCGCGCATGGCGGACCGCTGGGCCGCCGCCGCCATGATGGCCGGCCACCCGAACGAGACCTCCCCGCTCGGCCTGCGCAACCTTCCCTTCGCCATCCAGGTTGGGGCGCTTGATTCAGGATTCAACCGCAACAAAGTGGCCGCCGAGTTCGGCGGCAAGCTCGACGAGCTGGAAAAACAGGATCCCGGCGCCTACATTCATTTCACCGAACTCCACGCCGGCAAGGCCCACTGGATGGACCTCCAGGACCGCAAGGCCATCCCCTGGATGGAAAAGCAGACCCGCCAGCCGCGGCCGGAAAAAATAGTCTGGCACCAGGACGACATCACCCACACCCGCTTCTACTGGCTCGCCGTTGCGCCGGAGGTGGCGAAAAAGGACCGCACCATCACCGCCGTGAAAAAAGGGCAGACCATCATCCTGACCACTACGGATGTACCCTCGGCCACCGTGCTGCTGGACGACGCCATGCTCGACCTCGACCAGCCCGTGACCATCGAAGCCAACGGCAAACCAGTCTTCACCGGAAAAGCCACGCGAACCTTCGCCACCCTCGCCCGCACCCTGGAGGAACGCGGCGACCCGCATGACGTCTTCTGCGCGGAGGTCCCCCTGCCCGGCCTGTAGCAGCAAGGATTCCCATCCTGCCTCAGGCGGCTGAGCGGGTGCGCGTGAATTTTCTCCGCTCGCGCCAGCCCGCCGAGCCCAGCAGGAGCAGGGCCGTCAGCACACTGCCCGCCTCGGGAATGGGAGCCAGCTCGTTTCCGCCCGCCCCAGTCCAGCCTGTGGGCAGCGTGTAGGCGGTGCTCCCCGCGTCACTGTAAAAGGTGATGTCGCCCGGGACGAGATTCGCCCCCAGCAGACCGGAGGTGATGAGCAGCTGGTCCGCTCCACCGCCGGTGACCACCGTTCCGGACCAGTTCCAAATCTTCAGCGCCGTCGTCGAGGCATCACTGGCGATGGAGGCGAAAGTCAGCAGGCTGGCTGCATTTCCGAAGTCGATGACCCGCACTCCGGAACCGGAGAGAAGAGTCAGGGCGCCCAGGGACTCGGCAACGGTGCCTGAGACGGCCAGCTTCGATGCCGCACTGCCGCCCCCAATGGCGACAGCCGCCGCGTTGTTGATCCGGTCGACCGGATTTGCCCCGCTGAGCAGAAGCGTGCCGCCGGAAACTGAAACGGCGTTCGAATTGACCAGGGCCCCCGACCCGCCCACTTCCAAAACCCCCGCACTGACGAGAGTGGGGCCGCTGAAGACGTTTGCCGCTGTGAGCGTGAGCGTGCCCGCGCCCGACTTCGCCAGGCCGCTGTACAAACTGCCCCGCGCGCTGTTCTGAAGCACGGCCGAAATGGAGAGGTCGGGAGCGGCATCCCCTGTGACGTCCGCCACATTGAAGGTGGCAACATCCCCGCCCGTCTGACCGAGGGCGATCGAGCTGAAGGCGGCCCCTGTCGCAGTGATCTGGGAGGCCGTCGGGCCGCCCACCGTCACACTCCGCAGCTGAAAGGCGGGAAACGCCGACGCCGCCCCGCCCGCAGCCCGCAGCTCTCCCCCGTTCAGGGTGAGGGTGGGCAGGGTGGTGTAGGTTGAGTTGCTTTTCACCAGTCCTCCAGCATTGATGACGACCCCAACCGGCGTGACGGTTGCATCATTGCCAAGGGTGTCGTGGCTGTTGAACTGGAGCGTCGCCCCGGCGGCAACCATCACACTGCGTGCCACGCTGGCGGCCCCCAGCGTGCTCGTCGTGCCGGCCCCGGCGGATCCTGAGACGACAGTGCCTCCGTTGATCACAAGGTTGCCCGTGAAACTGCTTGCCGCATTCGACAGGGTCAGGACGCCGTTCCCATTTTTCGTCAGGCCGCCATCCACAGCCGCACCCAGCCCCGCACCATGCTGCAGCGCCTGGGCGACAGTGATGTCGAAGGCATTTGTGTCCACCACGGCCCCGCCACTCAGGACGTTCGCTTCCGTAAATCCCTGGAGAAAGGTCGCACTTGAAGCGGTGGGCCGCAGCGTTCCTCCGTTAAAACTAAACGTTGCTGTCCCGCTGCCATTCTTGCGCAGATTCGCCGCAGTCAGGGTGCCACCGGACAGATTGTAAACGCCGTTGTTCGGTCCTCCCCCGCCAAAATCAACCCCGCCCGTTGCCGTCACCGTGCCCGCCGTTTGCGTGACGGTTCCCGTTCCCGTTCCCCCGCTGTATCCCCCCGCATAGAGTGTCCCATTCACCTGGAGCGTTCCGCCGTTGACCGCCGCCGTGCCCGTACTGCCATGCGCGCCGATGACAAACTGGCCCCCTGCCGTCACACTCCCCGTCGTCAGCGTGAAGTTCGCCGCATTTCCGGCGCTGCCGACATCGATGAGGCCCGGGCCCGAAATCGAGCCGCCATTCACTTCCAGCGTGCCCCCATTGACCAGCGTGGCGCCAGTATAGGTGCTGGCCGCCGTCAGCACCATCCTGCCAGCGCCCAGCTTGCGCAGGGATCCGGCGCCCGCATTATTCAGAGGCCGGTCGAGCAGGGGCACATTGACGGC
>JANOAS010000212.1:0-6055 GCA_031411255.1 bacterium | reverse complement strand
CCTGGGTCACCGGCGAGGTCATCCCGAAACGCAGCGAGATCCTCGCCGCCCAGGTCACCCGCCTCATGGATGCCATGGATAAAAACACCGAGACCTGGGCCGCTCAGGCCGCCTGGCGCGCCGCCCAGGGTCCGTCCGTGCGCCCCGTCACCCTCACCCCCGTCGTGGCCGATCCCGCGAAGCGCGACCGCGATCACGACGGCCTGCCCGACGAGTGGGAACTCGCCCACGGACTCAACGCCAAAGACCCCTCCGACGCCTCCGCCGACGCCGACCACGACGGCCTGACGAACCTGCAGGAGTTCCTCCTCGGCACCGACCCCGGCAAGGCCGACGAACGCGCCAACTTCGTCCGCGAAGACGGCGGAGAAGTCTTCAGCCGCATCACCCAGAGAATCAAACGCAGCACCCTCCAGCGCCAGGCCAGAGCCGCCCGCGAAATCCAGCTCATCGAGCAGGAAGCCGCCAAAAAAGCCGCCGAGGAAGCCAAAGCCCAACCCGAGGAGCCCACGCCCGCAAAATAGTGCACCCCCTTCCGTTTCTAATAACTATTAACCGATAACGGACAACCCCTCCCTTCCCGCCCCACCCTCTCTCCCTCGTCCCATGAAATCGTCCTGCCTTCACCTGCCACTCGCCGTCTCTCTCTGGTGCGCCACGTTCCTGGCTCCATCCGCCCTTCACGCCGACTGCTGCGGTGGGGGTGGATCCTCGGGTTCTCGAAGTTATGCCCCCAGTTCAGCCGCACGCTTGGGCAGCGCGGGACAGGTCTCACTGAGCATCGATTTTCCCGGTGCCGACGGTGCAGCCCAAGTGGTGCTGATGACAGTGCCCCCGCCTGGCGGTGTGCCCAGGGCGGCGTCTGAGCCCATTGTTCTGAAAAACGGCGCGCGAAGCTATACGACGACCGTGAAAGCGTGCGCAGACGGGGAACGGATCACCTCGGTTGTGCAGACTCCAGGCAATCCGCCAACCCCGTACACGGGTACTGATCCCACCATCGCCCCAAAAGAAAAACCCAAGACCTGCCCTCTGCCTATAACGACTGAAGCCACCCCCGAGCCAAAGGAACCCGCAACGAAAACGTCAGGAACGCCGCACACCTACAACGGCAGTGGCAGCACCCCGCCCGGCAGCGGCCATCCCGAGATTCCAGGAGCTGCGGGAAGTGCTGCCGATGGGGGTGGAGGGAGCAGCCACACGATGGGCCATACTTACCCGGTGACGTCCTCCGGTGGATTCACCTCCACGGGACTTTCGAATCCTGATTTGCTTTTCCGCGCGAGTCTTGGCGATTCCAAGCAGCGCTTGACCTCGTTCGGCATTGTTGGCGGGCCTCAGCCTCCCGCCACTGGGACAGATAAAATTTTGAACGTGAAAGATTTCGAGGGGGCGGGGGAAAATGGCGACTCCCCCACTCAGTTTACGACCCAGAATACTGTGGTGAGCGGAACAACTGTAGTTCGCCAGTTCCTCGTTCCGGACGGCTTGGCCATCATCACCCAGGCGACGGCCAACACAAAGGTCAAAGTCAGCTTTTACAAGGGCCAGACGGCATTTGCTGCCGTAACCACAGCGGGTGTGCTCACGGAACCCGCTACTCCTGCCGACCAGACTACCACGATTGAGCGCCTTGCGGCGCAGGATGCCCCGGCGGCCAATTCGCTCTTCGAAGCGGCGAGCAACCCGTCGTGGGCATTGGGCTGGATGACCACTGTTGCGTATCCCGGTACGGCGGCCACGCCAGCCAGGCCATCCCGCATCACGAAAAACTGGTCCGCTCATTCGCAGACCACCGGCCAGCCCGACCGGGTCACCGTTCTGACAGAGGAATATTTTGATGCAACCCACAAGCGTTTCACTCTGGAGATTAATGCCCGGGAAACCACGCCTTCGCTTTCGAACGATCGCAAGGTTACCACCAAGCAGTGGATCGTCGACGGCGGCACCACCCAGCTGCTGTTCCGTGACCAGGAAACCTACAAAAAATTCGACTGGGGCGAATCGGTGGTCCAGCAGGTTCTTGATTCAAACGCCCTGGCCTGCACGGGCGCCACTGCCCAGACCCAGACCGCCAGCAACCGCACGACTTCCTGGGAGTACTGGTCTGACGCCACGGACGGTCCGGACTACGGACAGCCGAAATATCAAGCGAACTGGGATGGTTCATGGAGCATCTGGTACAGCCAGCTCGCAGCAGCGACTTCCAGCACCCCGGCCATCACGACCTCCATCACCCTCGGCCCGTGGAAAAACTGCGCGGCTCCAGCGAGCCTCGCTCGCAGCGCCATCGCCGCGCTCGTCGCCACTCCTTCGGTCAGCCTGAGAAAGGATGTCGTTACAGAAGCGGGTTCCGTCACCACCAACGAAAGCTACGCGGTCACGGCAGGCGGCAGCACCTGGACGCAGATTGGCAAAACCGTGAACACCATTACCGGGACCGACGAGGAGGGGCGCATCACTGATGTCTACGCCTCCGCCTCTGAACTCGCCCGCACCACAGTCTGGAGCGACGGTTCCAGCAAGACCACGACCACCACCCGGCAGCAGGTTTTTGTCGGGACGACGGGTGAGTATGTGTATTTTACAGGGATGACAAAAACCCTCTACGGTACGGCAGAAAACAGCAGCTCAAGTCCAGGGTTCATCCCCAGCGCCCACTACGACCCCAGGAACCGGGCTCTGCCTTTGCGCTTTGCAGAAACCCGGAGCTTTGACAACTACGTTGACGGAACGCAGCAAACGCGATTTCTCCTGGACCAGACCCTGAGCTATGCAGAGGATGGGCGACCCTACATCCGGCGGAAAATCATAGACAACAACGGTGCCACGACCCCCGTCGAATCCCGGTATTACGCCTACGATGCCCGCAAGCGTCCCGTCTCGGTAAGCCTTGGCACGAACATGATCGTGGAAAGCTGGTCCTATCCTGACGAATCCACCACCAGCCACACCGATGAAGATGGTGTGACGCGCATCACGAAGACGGATGTTTTTGGACGGACTGTCGAGGAGCGCATTGTTGGCTGCGCTGCTGAAGCGTGGGCCTACGATACGACAGGGCTGCCTGCCCAGCCTGACGTGGTCACGACTTACGACTACTCCACCGCACGGGCCGGGGGCGCAGCGGGTTGCCTCGTCACGAAAAGTGTGAAGGCGGTGACCAGCGCGGGGGCCACCGTCACCTTTAACGGGCGGGCGCAGACGCGCCCCCTTTCCGAGGATGAATACGACGGCAACGGCGTCCTGGTCCGTCACAAGGACTCCACCACGGGCCGCACCGACTATTTTGGCACCACTGCAGGATCTTCGACTGGTGGAAAAACCGATGAGACCCGGCTTGGTGCCGCCAACGGAACGGTCGTCTCCACCACGCTCTACTTTCAGGACGGGCGCGTGGCTTCCAAACTCGACTACATGGCGGCGGGTCAGACTACCGGCAAATATTACGATTATGCCGTTGAATATGCATTTCACGTTTCCGACAGCACCAGTGCCACCGCCCCGGCCAGCCTGGGTGCCGCCACGACGCCCAGCCTGACGACACTCACAACACGGGACGGACTGGGGCGCACCATTTGGATTAGTCAGCCCTCCGCCACCTTTAACGCCAGTACAGGCGCGGCCACACCGGCTACGGAGGGCCTGAGCTACTATTACGACGAACAGGGCCGGCTGGCTTGGCGGCAGGTTCCTGGCGCGGGCAGCGGTGACACTTTCGAATATTTCGAGTATTCGTTCGACACTGGGGGCCAATATTCTGTGGTGACAACATGCCGGGTGGACGACAGCTGGGATCCTGGAGCCAGCTGGAGCCGGCGCAAGCGCGGACTGATGTACGACACCGGCACCGGTGCCGATTTCCAAAACACCTGGTGCCAGTGGGAGCAGGAGGAAGCGCCCGGCCCGGGCCCCGCTTTTGACTGGACGGTTTCGAAAGTCCGGAAGTCTCCTTTTGGCACTTCGTTCAGCGGCCCGATGCTCAGCCTCTCGTGCGTCCTTGAGCGGCGGGGAGCGGCGACAACGAAGTCAGAGCGCCTGCGTGGCGTTACGGCGGTGTACTCAGGCACCACACTCACCGGTTACGACCTTCACCAGCCATCCGAAAGCCGGAAGTCCCGCAACGGTATCGTCACGGAATCCACCCTGTATTACAATGGACTGCCAACCATTTTCTCATCGCCCGCCTTTGCCGCCTGCATCCTGGCCCACACTCCGCTGCGGGAGCCGCTTGCAGAGCCCTCGTTCACCAGTTCCGTGTGGTCCACGCTCAGCTACGTCGTCCCGCCCAGCGAGATTTTGTCCGGCCGGATCACGAGTCGCGTTTCGCCGGGTGGGGCTACTGAGAGTTTTACCTATTACGCGGGCGATGTGGTTCAGGCCGGTCAGCTCAGCAGCAAGACCACCTCTGGCTCTCCTTCCGGCATCACTTATTACGACTACAACGGGCTCCGCCAGCTCACCCGCCAGTGGGGCACGGGCGACTACCCGGTCGAGTACGCCTACGACAACCAGGCCCGGCTCTCCACCATGACCACCTGGCAGACCGGCTCCTTCTCCGGAGCCAGCTGGCCTGCCTCCCCCTCAGGCGGAGCCACCACGACGTGGGCCTATGCCACTGCGGCCCTGCCCTGGGTGCTTTCTAAAACCGACGCCGCTGGCAAGGCCGTGTCCTACACCTACCACTCCGGCGGGGCACTGAAGCGCCGAAAGTGGGCCCGCGGAGTGACCACCAACTACTACTACGATGGCTGGGCACGGCTCTATTCCATTGACTACAGCGACTCCACTCCGGACGTCACCTTTGCCTATGATCCGGCGGGACGCGTCTCCCAGCGTGTGGACGGCACGGGTACGCACAATTTCACCTGGCGTGCCGACGGCCAGCTGGAGCAGGAGTCCACCACCGGCGGCCTCTGTGCCGGGCAGGTCATCGACCCCGGCTACAATGACGATCCGGACGACGGCGGCTTCGGCCAGCGCAGCCAGTTCTCCGTTTCGTGGGGCACGACAGCAACGGCAGCACCGATTTTCTACGACTATACCAATCTCCTCCTCACCCACGTCACGGCCGGCTCGCCCGCGAGCAGGGAAGTCGCCCTCTCCTACACCGGCGGTTCCGCCACTCCTACCGCGTTTGATTACTTTGTCTCAACCAGCAGCACTCCCCAGCTGACGCGCACGTGGTCAGGGTCTGCCAGCCAGGCTTACTCCATCACCTACACCGCGCCCAAGCCTCCCGGCCAGACCGGTACCGCAATCCTCGCCTCCCTCGGCTACACCTACGATGGTTCCGGGCGTGTGACCGATGCCACCCGCGAAAACAGCAACCAGTGGCACTACGAGTACGACACCCGCTCCCAAGTGGCCAAAGCCCGCAAGCGCTACGCCGCCGCCTCCGACAGCGAAATCCTCGCCGGCACCCAGGCCGAATACGCCTACGACCTCATCGGAAACCGCAGCTCCTGGAAATGGGGCGGCAACGGGACCAACGGCAACGGTCTGCGCACCACCAGCTACACGGCAGACAGCATCAACCGTTACACCGCCCTGACCAACCCCCAGACTTACGACGTGACCGGGCGGCGCGCAGGCACGAACAGCGTGGCCGTCATCCAGAATGGAACCAGCACCACCCTTCCAGGCAGCGCCTTCCAGTCGGGTTCCAGTGGCTCCTACTTCTGGAAGGAACTCACCCACGATTCCAACAAAGGCCGCTACGACGCCGTCACCGTCACCGACGCCGGCATCCCGTCCGAGGATGGTAATCAGTACATCCCTGCCCCAACCACCAGCCCCACCTATGATGACGACGGCAATCTCCTCACCGACGGACGCTGGACGTACGTCTGGGACGCCGAGAACCGCCTCACCAGCATGACCTGCCCTTCCCAGGTGGCCAACACCCCTACTGGGGCCATTAGACATCTTGCATGAATAGCGATTGTGTTAATATCAGAAAAACAGCGACTTGGCCACCTCGTTGCGGCAGGCGCGCCGGTGATTGTAGAGAGACGCTGCCACCAGCATGACATGGTCGTGGAAACCCTCCTTG